>CAYYLZ010000147.1:0-1100 GCA_964472725.1 uncultured Oscillospiraceae bacterium | reverse complement strand
TTATCCTGGACCGGAGCGGCTCCATGAGCGGTTTGGAGCGCGACACCATCGGCGGTTTCAATTCCATGCTCGAAAAGCAGAAGAAGGAAGAGGGCGAGGCGGTGGTTTCCACGGTACTCTTCGACAATGAGAGCGTGGTCATCCATGACCGCCTGCCGCTGGACAAAGTTCCCCGCATGACCGAGAAAGAGTACTTCACCCGCGGCTGTACCGCCCTACTGGATGCGGTGGGCGGTGCCATCCACCACATCGGCAACGTACACAAGTACGCCCGCAAGGAGGATGTGCCGAAGAAGACCTTATTCATCATCACCACCGACGGCTACGAGAATGCCAGCAAGCGGTATGACTATGACAAGGTGCGCAGGATGATCGAGCGGCAGAAGGAGAAATACGGCTGGGAGTTCCTCTTCCTTGGTGCCAACATCGACGCCGCAGCTGAGGCCAAGCGTTTCGGTATCAGCGCCGACCGCGCGGTGAACTACAAGTGTGACGAGGAAGGCACTGCGCTGAACTATGAGGTCATCAGTGAGGCCGTGTGCTCTGTCCGCGCCTGCAGACCGCTCAGCGCTGATTGGAAAAAGCGTATTGATGAGGATGTGAAAAAGAGGGGGAAGTAAGAGAACTTTTCGAAAAAGTTTTTGAAAACAACGGAATTTTTGATACCAAAAGTCAGTATCAAAATATATTGGGAACAAAAGAAAAATTGATACTAACTGGGACAAATCCCTCGAAAGAGCTAAAATTGTATAAAAGTTATAAAAACAGCCATTTTATGCTGAAAATGGCTGTTTTGCTGATCGGAGTGGGGCGATTCGAACGCCCGGACCCGTGTATTCCCAAACGGTTAGAGATAGATTTTTTAGAACAATTTATAACACTTTGTGGTCGTTTCCGCTCGGTTTCATTTGCTTTTTAGAACTTTCAGAAACCACTGTTTCCGAGTATTCCACGCCAGAAAGTGGCTGTTCCTGTGGTCAGAAGCATTGCGGCACAAGGGTTTGCAGGAACAGAAATGGAGCGATTTCAGCGCAAAAGCGAAATATCTGGAAAACCCGGCATTTCTATGCTATAATGCCACCAGAGATCATTGAGATGGG
>CAYYLZ010000146.1:0-1188 GCA_964472725.1 uncultured Oscillospiraceae bacterium | reverse complement strand
GCACAGGGTGGAGTCGTTATAGTTGGCATAGTTCAAGCGATGTCCAACCCCACAGATGATATAATGGTGGCCAACAAACTGTATACAACGCCAATTCGTTTTCCCTTAGGTTCAGGTTTTATTCCATATGGTACAATATAGCTTGAAGTATATGAAAAAACACTCAAGACTATATTTGGCCGCTTTATTGTTCCTATGCACTCTTATCCCCTACCTACTCCTGGGCAACGAACAAAAATCCGAAGCGCTGCGATTTTTCGAATCATTCGTGGACCCCTCGGAACTCGTGACCGACGAATACGGGTTAGTTCAATTTCGCTATGATTCATCATTTCCTCAAGACTCTGGTTTGAAACTGAAGTATGCCGATAGTTTGGAATTTGACCCCTACAAAAAAGTTTCAATCGATAACATTACCATGTATCCGCAGGGAGTACAGTTTGATGCAACCGCCGATTCGAATTCGGTACCATTCTATCTGGAGACAGGATGTTTGCTTTTGAAATATATGGATGGAATTTGGTATCAGATATCAACTTGTTCATACGGATTGGATCCCCCAATATTTTCTCCCAACTTCTCCACCACTGTGACTTATGCTCCTTTTATTTTCCTCTATTTCTATCACCAAATCCCGTTCTACACCTTACCAAGCGGGAAATACTTCCTGTTCATCTCAACATCACTACCAACTGAAGCGGACGGAAAAACTACTGGACATGGTGCGGCAATGGTGGAAATAGATTTGGTAAACCTTGACGGTGAGACAAAGAGATTCACTAAGATTCCCATAATTTATTCTAATGGAGATCCTCAAGTTGATACAGAGGCATTCCCCCAATACTCTGTAACGGTTGTTGGCGAAACTCTTCACCACGACCCATACGCATAAAAACAGGACGCGGATTTCCGCGTCCTGTTTGCATATCACATATAAAATTACTTCCAAAGGTCGAGGCCGTAGCTCTCTACAACTTCGGTCATCCAGCGGTTGCGGCTGTTGAACAGCTCGTTGTCGGGATCGCCGAAGAGCCAGTGGTTGAATACGAAGAATGCGTTCTCCTTAAGGAGGTCGATGTTGTCGCGAACGTCCTGCTTGAACTGCTCCTCGGGATAGTCGGGGCTCAGCTGCTCGCCGAGAACGTCGAAGCCGCCGCAGAGGATAAGGTTGTTGCCGTGCTTCTTCTG
>CAYYLZ010000145.1:0-1205 GCA_964472725.1 uncultured Oscillospiraceae bacterium | reverse complement strand
TTGAGGCCCCTCCTTACTTTGCTTTTTCGATTATCTCGACCAGGCGCCATCTCTTATCCTTGGAGAGGGGTCTGGTTTCCATAACTTTTACAATATCGCCTACACCGCACTCGTTGTTCTCATCGTGAGCCTTCAGCTTGTAAGTTCTCTTGATGATCTTCTTGTAGAGCGGATGGGCTACACGGTCCTCGACCGCTACGACAATGGTCTTGTCCATCTTGTCGGAAATGACCTTGCCGGTTCTGGTTTTTCTGGAAGTAGTTCTTTCACTCATGTCCATTCAGCCTCCTTACCGCTCAAGCTCTTTTTCACGGATAACAGTCTTGATTTTGGCAATATTCTTTTTAACCTCGGCAATCTTCATGGGATTGTCGAGCTGATTAGTTGCGTGCTGCATTCTGAGGAAGAAAAGATCCTTCTTCAGGTCAACGAGCTTTGCGTTGAGTTCCTCGGCAGTCAGGCCGCGTACTTCACTTGCCTTCATCATTCTTCACCACCTGTCTCGGTTTCGCGCACAACGAACTTGGTCTTGCAGGGCAGCTTGTGGCTTGCAAGTCTAAGTGCTTCGCGTGCAGTTTCCTCGGGAACACCGGCGATCTCAAAAAGAACTCTGCCGGGCTTAACGACGGCTACCCAATACTCAGGGGAACCCTTACCGGAACCCATTCGGGTTTCAGCAGGCTTCTGGGTGATGGGCTTGTCGGGGAAAATCTTGATCCAGACCTTACCGCCTCTCTTGATATAACGGGTCATGGCGATACGAGCAGCCTCGATCTGTCTGCTGGTGATCCAGCTGGGTTCAGTTGCCTGAATACCATACTCACCGTAGGTAATGGTATTACCTCTGGTAGCCTTACCGGTCATACGACCCCTCTGTACCTTACGGTGCTTAACTCTCTTAGGCAGAAGCATTAGTTGGCTCCTCCTTCCTTAGGTGTACCGGGTCTACCCTGACCCTGGAATCCGCCCTGGGGTCTACCCTGACCCTGGGGTCTGTTGTAGCCACCCTGTCTCTGGCCGAAGCCGCCCTGACGGCGGTCGCCCTGACGACGGTCACCACCCTGACGATTGTCGCGGCGGCGATTGTCGCGGCGATCCTTACGGTCGTAGGGCTTGGAGGTGTCCATGGTTCTGGGGGTGGTTCTGAGAGTCTGGTTGAGGACCTCACCCTTGTAGATCCAAACCTTAACGCCGATGCGGCCGTA
>CAYYLZ010000144.1:0-1314 GCA_964472725.1 uncultured Oscillospiraceae bacterium | reverse complement strand
CCTTGATGAACAGCTCGATACCGGAAAGACCGGTGCCCTCGGCATAGCTGGAAACAGCGGCTGCCCAGGAACTGATGGGAGCGATCATGCAGACGGGAGCTGCGGTAGCGTCGATGAGGTAGCTGAGCTTAGCGCGGGAAATCCTGTGGCTGTCGGTAACGGGCAGCATAACAGAGCCGACGGTAAGACAGTTGAAATAGTCGTCGATGAAGATGAGAACGCCAAGAACGAATGTGGCGAGCTGAGCGCCGATGCGGCTCTTGATGTGGGTCTCTGCCCAGCGTCCGAAAGCAGCGGAGCCGCCGGACTTGTTGATAAGGGCAACGATAACGCCGAGAATGACCAGGAACAGGAAGATACCTGCGGTGCCGGAAATGGCGGCGATAAGACCGTCGTTTACAACGTGGTCAACAGTGGTGGCAACGGAGCCGCCGCTGGCGAAAATCGCGCCGACAACGATACCAAGGAACAGGGAAGAATAAACTTCCTTGGTAATGAGAGCCAGAGCGATAGCAACGATGGGCGGAACCAGAGCCCAGAAGGTGGCAGCGGTTTCAACGCCGCTTGCGGTCACAGCGATGGCCATGACGAGAACAGCGATGACTACCACGATGGTGATAATGTTTTTCGCTTTGAGTTTCATTTACTTTCCTCCTCGCTTTTCGCGATAAAAAATGCAGCCATGATGAGGTCATGACTGCATAAACAATTCGTCTGGCAGCATGACAGCTCTCCACTTTCGTGACAGTCCGAGCGGATATTCTCCGACGAACCAGCGCCGCCGCTCCGGACAGAACGGACGGTACTTCGGCGGTAGCCCCTTTCCGCTTCCCGCTGTCCGGCGGTGAAAAAAGCGTACTGATGGCGACCGCACCTCTATCATGGTACTTATATGCGCACGGTGTGCACAGTATTAATTTACCTTAAATGAATGAATTGTCAAGGGAATTTCGCGAAAAAAGTGAATTTTGTTCATATTTTGTTGATATTTCCGGGATTTGCGCGGGAAAAACCCTTGCGGCAAAAACCCTTGCAGGCGGTGGCGGTTGACAAAGCCAAAGGGCTGTGTTATCATATTTCAGTTATATGGAGGCATATCGAAGTGGTCATAACGAGGCGGTCTTGAAAACCGTTTGGGTGCAAGCCCACGGGGGTTCGAATCCCTCTGCCTCCGCCAATAATAAAAGCCACCCGATCGGGTGGCTTTTATTATTGGCAGAGGGTGAGATAGGATTTGAAAGGGCGGCACCAGTGCGCACACTGGTGCAAAAAGTGTCCGGTGGACACTTTTTAGCCCGTGGGAGAATCCATTGA
>CAYYLZ010000143.1:0-1453 GCA_964472725.1 uncultured Oscillospiraceae bacterium | reverse complement strand
AACCGCGCCCGCTTCACCGTAGAGATATGCAAGGCCATCAAGAAGGCCTGCGGCGCAGGCTTCCCGCTGGAAGTTCGTATCAGCGGCAGCGAGTGCTATGACGGCGGCTACGGCATCGAGGACGGTATCGCCTTTGCCAAGCAGCTTGACGGCATCTGCGACCTTATCCACGTTTCTGCCGGCAACCATGAGGTTGACGAGGTTTTCGCCGTAACTCACCCCAGTATGTTCCTTGGCGAAGGCCCCAACGTAAAGTATGCCGCTGAGATAAAGAAGCACGTAAATACTCCCGTTGCCACCATCGGCGCTCTCGGCGAGCCCGAGATGATGGAGGAGATAATCGCCTCCGGTCAGGCCGATGTTGTTGAAATGGCACGCGCGCTGCTGGCTGACCCCGATCTGCCGCTGAAAATTCGTACCGGCAGGGAGGACGAGATAAAGCCCTGCCTGCGCTGTCTGAGCTGCTTTTCCACCGAGATGAACGTGGGTGAGCCCTACTGCGCCATAAATCCCGAAACCGGCCACGAGCTGGATATGAAGTATGACCACCCCAAGGTTGTCAGCAGCAAGAAGGTACTGGTCGTGGGCGGCGGTATCGGCGGCATGCAGGCTGCTCTTACCTGCGCCGAGCGCGGCCATGAGGTCATTCTCTGCGAAAAGACCAACCAGTTGGGCGGCGCTATCCGCTGCGAGAAGAACGTGCCCTTCAAGCGCAAGCTGGATATGTATCTTGACCAGCAGGAGCGTGCCGTTAAGAAGGCGGCTATCGACCTGCGCATGAACACTGAGGTCACCCCCGAGTACGCCGAGAGCATCGGTGCGGATGTTATCATTGCCGCCACCGGCGCAAGACCCGTAAAGCCCAATATTCCCGGCATCGACGGCGAGAATGTGCTGGGCGCTGAGTTTGCGTATCCGAACACCGACAAGGTCGGCAAGAACGTCTGCATTCTCGGCGCAGGCCTCGTAGGCCTTGAGCTGGGCATCTATCTGTCCATGCTGGGCCATAAGGTCAAGGTTCTCGAAATGGCTGACAGCATCAACGACGGCGGCAACTTCCTCCACGCAATCGGTCTGCGCGCCGAGCTTGCAAAGCGTGAGATCGAAGTCAACCTGAGCACCAAGGCCAAGGAAATCAAGGCAAATGGTGTTATCGGTGAGACGGCAGAAGGCGAGAAGTTCTTTGAGGCTGACACTGTCATCTACGCTGTCGGACAGCGTCCCATGAGCGAGGCCGCGCTGGCTCTGCGCTTCTGCGCTCCCGAGTTCCACCAGATAGGCGATTGCATCATTCCCAAGAACATCACCAATGCCACCGGCTCCGCATTCATGATAGCCCGTGACATCGGCAGATTTTAATATTACATAACAGAGCGCAGCGGAAGAAATTCCGCTGCGCAGTCTGTCGAGAAACCCGGTCTATGCCTATGCGAAGACCGGGTTTTGGACGTAT
>CAYYLZ010000142.1:0-1469 GCA_964472725.1 uncultured Oscillospiraceae bacterium | reverse complement strand
TTTCCGAGGAGGAGCGCAAGGTAATGGACAAGGCGCAGGAAACTCTGGCCTCCATCCCCTCCATTCCCTGCACCTCCTGCGGCTACTGTATCCCCGGCTGCCCCATGAACATCAATATCCGCGGCATCTTCGGCGCTATGAACATGAACCTCATTTATGGCAACCTGGAGTCCGCAAAGCACAACTACGGCTTCAACACCGCCTTCCAGGGCATGGCAGGCGCTTCCGAGTGCGTTGGCTGCGGCCAGTGCGAGAGCGTATGTCCCCAGCACATCAGCATTATTGACGAGCTGAAGAAGTGCGCCGAGATTCTCGAAGCAAAGTAAAAAAACATATCCATTCGGAGGGCGGGAGCTTTCTCCCGCCCTTTTTCAAGTCATCGTGGAGGCTTTATGTTCAATCGCCGAAAACGCAAAAAAGCAAGGCGCAGACACCTTGCCATAATCCTTCTTCTCGTTCTGGCGCTCTATGCTTTCTATTACAGCAACTACAAGGTGGTCGCCGATGAATACGAGGTGAGCATAAAGGGGCTCCCCGCCGCCTTCGAGGGCTACCGTATAGCCATAGTTTCCGACGTTCACGGCAACACCTTCGGCGAAGGCAACGAAAATCTCCTTGCCCCACTGCGGGAGCAGCGGCCCGACATTATCGCCATTACGGGCGATATCTGCGACAGGAAGTACCCCTCCGACGCCATTCCCGGTCTTTTGGCTCAGCTGGTGGAAATAGCACCCGTATACTACGTTACGGGCAACCACGAATGGGCGGCAAAATACGTGGACACCATGATGGGCTACTGCGACGAATTCGGCATAACACCCTTGCGAAACGAATACACCCTCCTGCAGGAGGGCGGGGACACTCTTATCCTTGCAGGTATTGATGACAAAAATGCCTACGCGGATATGAAAACGCCCGACCAGCTGATGGAGGAAATAATCGCGGAACAGGGCGACGAACCCACCATACTGCTCTCCCATCGTCCCGACCTTATCCGGGATTTCTGGGTGATGGGTTATGACCTAGTCCTCGCCGGACACATTCACGGCGGCGTGGTGCAGATACCCGGAGTCGGAGGCCTCATCGCCCCCTCCCGAAAGCTTTTACCCGAATTCAGCAAAGGACTTTACACCAGCCCTGTCGGCACCTCTCTCGTGGTTTCCGCGGGCCTGGCGGGCGTGCATATCATGCAGCCCAGACTTTTCAACCCCCTGCATGTACCCATTGTCATACTGAAAGGAGCGGAATAATGGAAGAACGCTACGAAAAGCTCACGCTGCCCAACGGCGTACGAATACTCTATGAAAAAATACCATACGTCCGCTCGGTAAGCGCCGGTATATGGGTAGGCACCGGCTCCCGCTTTGAAAAGGCTATCGAGAACGGTATCTCTCACTTTATCGAGCACATGGTGTTCAAGGGCACCGAGACCCGCAGCGCCTCGGAGCTGGCTATGCTCATAGACGGTG
>CAYYLZ010000141.1:0-1469 GCA_964472725.1 uncultured Oscillospiraceae bacterium | reverse complement strand
CCTTCTGCCGCGGTGGTCTTGCCACCGGTGGCGGTCAATTTGCCGGGGTTGCCCGAATCAGTGCTGACGATTTCAAGATCCCCCTCGCTGTGAATACCGCAGGTCAAATCGAGGGCGGCATCGCTCTCCTGGGTGACGCTGCTCGTCCCACGGAGTTCAATGGTCAGCGCGTCGCTGCCGCCGTAGTAGATGGCGGCGGCGTATTTTTTGTCGCCATCCTCCCACGAATACCCCTCGCCCTCGTAGGTATAGTCGTTGAGGGTCAGGGTGTTGGTGTCAGGGTCATAGGTGGCCGTGCCGCCCTTGCCGTCCTCGATGGTCAGCAGTTCATCGGTAAACTGAACGCCGCCCACCCAAAGGTCTATGTAAGAAAGCGTTGCCAGGATCTCCATATCTGCGGTGAACTGGCTCTCCCCGCCACTCGGCTGGTCGGTGTAAGAGGCGCAAACACCCACCCTGTAAGTCGCGCCGTTGGTCAATCCGTTAAAAATGTGCGCAAAGATGCCTTCGTCCGCGGCATAAGTCTTTGTTTCGGCATCTTCCTTGTCGGCGTCTTCCTCATAGCAATATACGGTATAGCTGGCCACGCAGTCCGCGCCCACGTCTTCCAGAGCGGTCCAGGACACAGTGATGCTGCCGTCACCGACTTCTGCCTCAACATTCAGATCACGCGCGTTGGGATAGATCCCTCCGCCGCAGATGTCGCAGATGTTGTCGTCGCCTGCGGTGTCCGCACAGTCGCTGAGGCGTCTGGCGCAGCTTGCAGTGTCACAGAGGTGGTCACTGTCATCGTTGGCGTCGCTGCACAGCCCATCCATGACCACCGAGCAGGTGTCGCAGACATGATCGTTGTTATCCCCGTCATTGCACAGCTTACTCATGTGCTCCCCGCACAGGGCGCAGTAATGGTCAGCGGGACCTTCCGACTCCTCCGTCACATCGACGCAGGTATGCTCTATGACTTTCCAGCACCCAACAACATCACACCAGTAATCTCCGTCTTCATCGGCGTCGGCGCAGGTGTGCTCCATGATCTCCCCGCACGTATCGCACCAGTAGTCGACGTCTTCATCGACGCAGGTGTGTTCTTCCGCTGCCAGCGCCACGTTGGGCAGCAGCGACAGGCACAAGGACAGGGCCAATACGATGCTCAATATTTTCTGTTTCATTTGCGTTTCCTCCTCGAAAAATGTGGGTTTCATACGGTTTTCATGAAATCAATAAGCCCATCACGAAGGAGCCTGCCTTCGTGATATCCGTTCCTTTTCGGTTCTAATGTTTTGTTTTTTCAATTTTCATAATAACATTTCTGCCGCAACAGAAGCGTAACTTTTGGCAATTTTTGAAATATCTAAAACCTTTCACTGCTTGCCGTTCAGCATCCAGTAGAGCTGGGCGTTGCGGTCCTCCGCCCATTCGTATTCCCTTAGATACTCCCCGTTGTATTTCCGGGCCGCCTGTTTGTCGCC
>CAYYLZ010000140.1:0-1482 GCA_964472725.1 uncultured Oscillospiraceae bacterium | reverse complement strand
TGAACAGAGCCATTTCCTCGCTGTTCCACATCATGGAGGCGAGGGTACCGGCGGTAATGTCGCCGCCTACGTAGCTGCCGATATTGGGAGCGATGACCAGCTCTGCGTTGGGGTTTACGGGCAGGTCAACGTCAGATGCGTAGAAGCCGGCGAAGTCCATGAATACGGGAACGTAGGGCTCCATGCGGATAGACTCGGGGTCGATGCCCGCAAAGAGGTGGTTCATGGTGGTGTTTGCGGCGACGGTGACGCGGCAAACGTCCTCTTTTGCGATCTTTGCGGAAGCGCACATATTTCTGATGATGGGAGAAATGGTCTCCTCGATAACTGCCTTCTGCAGCTTCTTGATGCCGTTGGGCTTGGTAGCCTCGATGATACGGTTGATAACGTCGGCGCCGTAGCGGATCTGACCGTTACCGGAGGAAGCCTTGGCAAGGATATCGCCGGTGGCAAGGTCTACGAGAACGGCAGAAACGGTGGTAGTACCGATATCGATGGCGATACCGCAGAGCTTATGCTCCTCGTCAGCGCCCCATACGTCGATGAGGTACTTTGCGCCGTTGCGCTCCTCGATGATGCAGTCGGCTCTGAAACCGCTGCCGCGGAGAGCCTTGGGCAGGCGGGATACGGCAAAGTGGGTGGGAACAACAGCCTCGCCCAGCTGGCCTTCCAGCTCCATGGAGATGCGCTCCAGGTCGGACATAGCGTCGTCAAGGGTGGGCTCGACCAGCTCTACGGAAACCTTGGTGAGCTTGGTACCGATGGCAAGACCGGTGCCGAAAATCTCAGCCTTGGTGGTATTGAAAATCTCGATTTCTGAGCTGTCGGTCAGGTCAGCGATCTTCATTCTGCTGCGATATGCAGATGCGATATCGGGAACCATGATAACAGCATCGGAGCCGGCAACCTTGCTCTCGCAGGCCAGTCTCCAGCCGGCTGCGTAGTCCTCCTCGGTGATGTGGCGGGTCATACGGGACTCGATCTCGCCCTCCAGCAGCTTCACGCGGCACTTACCGCAGGAGCCGTTGCCGGAGCAGGGGGCGTCGATGGCCACGTTGGCCTTTCTTGCCAGCTCAAGAATATTTTCGCCGGCAATGGCGGATATCTCAACATTGCCCATGCCTTCAATAGCAAATGTGATTTTACGTTCCATTTTCTATCCTTCCTTTTCCTTGTGAATTTTCGGGACAAATCTTCTCTCAAACACAGGAAAACAGCCGCGATTGAGGGTGCTTTTCTCTGTTCGAGGTTTTTTCTGCCGCTATTAACTTTACTGCGGAGATTCTTCGCTGCGATCAGAATGACATAAGTTCAAGATTTTGCATATTATCATTTCTGCGGTACACTTACACTGGGTAACTATAGAATCATTCAGGCGCAAAGCCTGATTGGTTTTGCGGGAATGCGTCCGTAGTCAGGCGTAATTAAAAAAGCGGGGAGCGGATAGCCGCTCCCCGCATTGTCCTTTTAGGAGCAAGTGGT
>CAYYLZ010000139.1:0-1572 GCA_964472725.1 uncultured Oscillospiraceae bacterium | reverse complement strand
TTACTCTTTGGCGGGCAGGTTCCACGGCCTCGCTGGATCGTATCCACAAGTATTTCGCCTATAGCGAAATGCCCATCGTCAGCAGTACGTACTGGAATATGCTGCATAGCGGCAGCGACGAATTTGGAGAAAAGACGCTGCGAACTCTGGGCGAAAACATGGCTGATCTTGTTCTCAAAACCGCAACATAGGCGGTGTGTATGCCTCGCTTGCATATGGTGACATGTATTTGCAAAAAGATATAACAGCGAAAAGGAAGTCTTGCCATGAAAGAGTTGCTAAAAAAGTCCCTCCCGGTTATTTCGGCAGATATCGCTAAAAAACTGGCGCATCCCGAGATCACCTTGACACCATTTGAAATCGGTTGGAAATGTCATACTTGAAAAAGCAGATGCGAAAGCATCTGCTTTTTCGTTTTTTGGGGTTGGCTGCTATACGCTCAGTCATCAGACTGTCCTCTTGGGTGATGTGCATACATGGTTTATATGTACCGAGAAATAAGGAAACGTATTTCAAAAGCGATTGGTATCTGCCGATAAGAACCTATGCGCAGAAAACGCAGGTGTAATCAAAAAAATTGTCGCGACTGCTAACAGGCAAGTTGACAAAGGCGAGAGATAAATGGTATATTACATATGGTTAGCGGAGACTAACTGGTGCGGCCGTGGGAGCGGCTGTATTATTTTGAACTGCGGTTAGTTGTGACTAACTCGAGGGCTTGGTGTTCATACATGATGATAAACAAAAGACTGATCGGCACGGTCAAGGAAAGTAAAAAATATATTGCCGGAAATGTAGCTTGTCAGTGGGTCTCGTTGGTAGCGAATATTGCAATGATGGACGCGATTGCCCGCCTGCTGCAGAAACTTTATGAAGGGAACGCCGACAGCGGGCTGATTGGTTTGACTGCCGCAGTGGCGGCAATTGCCGTAGCGGTTCGGTTTGTCTGCACCACACTGGCAAGCCGTATGGGCTATCTGAGCTCCAAGGCGGTGAAAAAGACCCTGCGCGAAATGATTTACCGCAAGCTGCTGCGGCTGGGTGCGTCCTATAAGGAAAAAGCGCAGACCTCGGAGATAGTGCAGGTGGCGGTAGAGGGCGTAGACCAGCTGGAGACATACTTCGGCTCGTACCTACCTCAGTTTTTCTATGCCATGTTAGCACCGCTGACGCTGTTCATTGTGCTGAGCTTCGTCAACTTTCCATCTGCCGTGGTGCTGCTCATTTGTGTGCCGCTGATCCCCGTGACCATCGTGGCGGTGCAACGCTGGGCCAAGAAGCTGCTGGCGAAATATTGGGGGCAGTATACGGAACTGGGCGATACTTTCCTTGAAAACCTCCAGGGCTTGACCACCACGAAAATCTATCAGTCCGACGCTTTCAAGCATCAGGAGATGAACGAGCAGAGCGAGCGCTTCCGCAAGATCACCATGAAGGTGCTGACCATGCAGCTCAACTCCATCACTATCATGGATCTGATCGCCTATGGCGGCGCAGCGCTGGGTGTCATTCTTGCTACCACCCAGTTCCGGGCAGGCCATGTCAATCTGGCAGGCTGTCTGATGATCATTC
>CAYYLZ010000138.1:0-1618 GCA_964472725.1 uncultured Oscillospiraceae bacterium | reverse complement strand
TACGCTCCCTGCATCAACCACGGCTCCAAGAACGGCATGGGCAAGAGCATGAGCACCGCCAAGGCAGCCGTTGAGGCAGGCTACTGGAACCTCTTCCGCTTCAACCCCGACCTTGAGGCCGAGGGCAAGAATCCTCTCTCCGTTGACAGCAAGGCTCCTTCCGCCGACTACAACGACTTCATTATGAGCGAGGTTCGCTACAGCTCCCTGAAGCTCAGCTTCCCCGAGCGCGCCGAAGAGCTCTTCAAGAAGGCTTCCGAAAACGCCACCACCAAGTACAATAACCTTCTGCGCCAACAGGCAATGTACGAAAAGAAGGACTAATTTCCCGATATACGCAATCACCCCCGCGCATCACTGATGCGCGGGGGTATTTTATGTATTATCTCGAAACACATTTCCACATTTTCGTAACACTCGCTTGACGCTGCACTTTATTTCATATACAATTAGTATGTATATGAAATGTAACTCAACTATCATAGAAAGAGGTGTTTCCAATGGTTTCAGAAACGCAATTTGGAAAAGAGGTTGATTTTCTTACACGTTGAAAGGATCTAATATGAAAAAGAAAAGATTGTCATTCGTTTGCATATTACTGTGCATGTCCCTTTTGATCATGCCCATTCCGGCTTCTGCGACAAATCAAACTACTGCCGTTGACGCAGTTGCAGCAAAGTCCATGGCGCAGGCACCTGCACTTGAGGCCTTCAACAAAATCTATGACATTGTAATTTTTGATACAGCTGAAACTTTGGAATATCACGACTACTATGGTGGTTGTTATATCAACGACAATAACGTCCTCGTTATATGTGTCAAAACCGGCGGAACCGAGCTGGTCAATACACTAAACAGTGTGCTCGGAGATGAATACGATATCGAGTATGAGTTTTGTGATTGGTCCAAAAATGAGGTATTGTCTTTTGCCGAAGCCGAAATAAGCACATTTTCTTCTAAAGCAGCATCAACCGTTAACAGCGGTTACTATAGCGCCCAAGATAATGCATATATTCTTGAAGTTGCGCGCACAAGCGAAGAGCCGATTCTTTCCACTTCCGAAAAAAGAGCCAGCAATATTCCTGTAATTATACGCGAGGTTGGAGCAAATCCCCCCATTGTACATGACAGCTCTGACTTGGAGGTTGATCAAAATGCTGCCCCCGCAGCCATAAACACCCCTCTATATGGCGGCATGGCAATGCAACTGCGGTGCTATCAAAACAATACTTACGTGTCCTACATAGACGGCGCAACCATTGCCCTTTGTGGGTACTTTAATGGTGAACCGTGTATTTTAACTGCAGCACATTGCTGCATGGATACTGACGACGTGCAAAAAGATCTATATATGGACTATAACTTTACTGCTCATTTAGCCGAAACTTCATTAAAAGTTCACGGAACTGGAGATTACGCTGCTTTGAAAATTCCTTACGGGTATATTCCCACAAACAACATTATGACCTCCTCTTCCGGCAGCGTGAGTTCTATCGCAGGGTACTTCACTGGTTCCGAAATACCAGAAAACACCATTATCCACAAATACGGTGCCTCTACTCAATATACGGCATCAAAGGTTACCGGCAACGACGGAGTCTCAGGCACATATCCTGAC
>CAYYLZ010000137.1:0-1652 GCA_964472725.1 uncultured Oscillospiraceae bacterium | reverse complement strand
GGATTGGGATCGGGATTGGGATCGGGGTCCTCGGTGAACTCTATGCTGGGTTCAGTGGGATCAATAGGATCAGTAGGGTCAGTGGGGTCGGTGGGAACGGTAGGAGTGGTTGAGCTTACGCCTACCTGAACGACAATATTGTCATAAGAAATGCTGCTGCTGTTCGCGCCGGTGTAGCCGTTAACGGTATCGAATACATAGCCGTCGGAAAGAGTTCCGTAATAGGTTTGGAGACCGTTGCTGGTATTGACAGTAATGGTAATGGTGTTGGGGCCGGTGATGGTGGCGGCAACGTCGCTGTAGGTGCCGTTGGTGAGCCACTTATCGGAGCTGCTGGAGTCAATGATGACGACTTCGCCGTCGTTAAGCTGGATAGCCACGTATTCCTGGCTGCTTCCGCTGTCTGTGCCGGTATCTTCGGTTTTGCCAGGCTTTCTGCCGCCCGCTGCAAAGGCGCCGACGGAGGTGATGCTGAGCACAAGGCTGACCACCATAACGATAGTAAGGATTCTTCTGAGGGTTCTCTGCTTTGCCATAATTTCTTCTCCTTTCAGGTTGAAGGATCGAAATTTCGGCAGCCGCGCCGGCATGGCCTTTCGGCTTTAGCCCGCTTGCTTTGCGTCCCGGTCTTTCGCCCGGTTTGCCATTTACGAACTTTCTACACTTGATTTTATTTTTGGGATATCGCGTACCCCTTTGTTTGACTTAGTTATATCACGCAGTGGTTATAAACCCGGTTATTTTTTGAAAAACTTCTTCATTTTTTCAAAAATTTTTGTTACGCTGTGTCGTCGGATACATTTTCGCTGCCCAAGGCATTATCCAGCAGCATTATCAGCTCCAGCGCGCTGCGGAAGCTCTGCTCACGGCGGCCTTCCACCCACAGCACCGAGCCTTGCCAACTGGCGTTCTGCCGGAACAGTATCCGCACATAGAAGGTGCCCAGCCGCCCCCTTTGGTGCTCCACCGTGGTAAACGGCGCGCCGCCTTCACAGGGCGGAGCAAAGGTGCGGGTGACGGTATACGCCTTGGGGAAATCCATATCGTCCAGGGCGGTATCCATTTCCAGCAGAAGCTGAGTCAGACTTTGAAACGCCTTACCCCCCTTCAGGAACGGATTATAGAAACGTCCTTTCGGGACACCGTTTTCATATGAATCGACACACAAGGTTGTGGTTCTGTATTCAGCGCCCCATGCTCTTGCCGTCATCAGCATCCTCCTTTCGTTTCAGCCTGTTTTCACTTTGTGCCTTATTTATACCATGCCCCGGTTACAAACGCGGTTATATTTTCTTTTCTTTGTTCATCTTTCAAAAAAATTTTCGCCCTTGCGCAATGCCCGCTCCTTTGATAACATGTTTATAATTGAGAATTGAGAATTGAGAATTGATAATTATGGCAATGCGCTGTAATCGGTCTCATCAAAAAATATGGCTCGCAGAAAGCTTCAAGTCCGGGGATTGCCGCGGCCTGCGGCCTCGCAACGACATAGTTTTTAGTTTCCGCGTGTTGCCGTCACTGCGTCAATGTCGTTACCAAACGGCGGCTTGATCTCAAGCCGCCCTATCCGGATATTTTGCAGCGTTTTAAATCGCAAGCATTCTCAATTCTCAATTCTCAATTCTCAATTCTCAATTCTCAATTCTCAATTC
>CAYYLZ010000136.1:0-1677 GCA_964472725.1 uncultured Oscillospiraceae bacterium | reverse complement strand
TTCAAGGGCACCGAGACCCGCAGCGCCTCGGAGCTGGCTATGCTCATAGACGGTGCGGGCGGTCAGACCGACGCGTTCACCTCCAAGGAAAGCACCTGCTTCTACGGCAAGGCGCTGGACACCCATCTCGACCTGCTGCTGGACGTACTCTGCGATATGTTCTTCAACTCCACCTTCCGGGAGGAGGACGTGGAGTCCGAGCGAGGAGTTATTCTCGAAGAAATAGGCATGTACGAGGACGCGCCGGAGGATCTTTGCAGTGAGCGGCTTTTCGCGGGCATTTACAAGGGCAACGCCCTCGCCCGCCCCATTCTCGGCAAGCCCGGCACCCTTTTCGCCATGACCGGCGAGTCCATGAAGGAATACATGGCCGAGCATTATCTGGGCGGCAGCATCGTGGTTTCCCTCTGCGGCAGCTTTGAGCAGCGCCACATCGACTACATAGCCGAGCGCTTTGCCAAGGCACGCCCCGGCGTAGAGAAAACGCCCAGGGCGCCCGGTTATATCCCCACCGTCACCGCAAAGCGCAAGCGCATTGAGCAGAACCATCTCTGCCTCGCCTTCCCCGCCTGCTCCTTTGCCGCTCCCGAGCGCTATTCCATACAGCTGCTCAACAACATTTTCGGCGGCGGCATGTCTTCCCGCCTGTTCCAGACCCTTCGGGAAAAGATGGGTCTGTGCTACTCCGTTTACAGCTTCACCAGCGCCCACTGCGATGCGGGCATTTTAGGGCTGGGCACCGCCCTCAGCGAGGAGACCGAGGCCGAGGCCATTTCCGCAATGGTGGACGAAATAAAGAAGCTGCTGGACGGCGGCGTTACAGCCGACGAAGTCCACCGCGCCCGCGAACAGGTGAAGTCCGGCGTGCTTATGAGCCTTGAGTCCACCTCCGCCCGCATGAACCGCCTTGCCCGGGGCGAGCTGTTCCTCGGGGAGATAGTTTCCGCCGAGGAGCTTATCGAGCGCTACAACGCCGTTACCGAGGAGGATATCCTCGCAGCGGCTCGCAATATTTTCCGCCCGGAGCTGATGAGCCTTTCCGCCGTGGGCAGAGTTCGCTCTGTTGAGGAATATAGAAAGCTTATGGGGTTCTGATAAGATACCGCAGACAATCATAACCACCGGCCGTGCCGGTGGTTTGCACAAGCCCCCTTAGGGCATGTTGCCGGCTGAACCTATAGGCTCGCCGAAGGTTCTGCCAACCGCAGAGTTTTCACCGGCAACCCCTGCACCAAAAATGCCTATTACCGTACTTGTACTTCATATTTGCGTACTTCTCGAATATCATCAGGCTACTTTTCCCCTTCAAATATCCCATTATCTGCGATACACTATACTTCGGCGGTATACTTACAAGCATGTGTATATGATCTTTACATGCCTCCGCTTCATGTATTTCCTCCCCTTTGTATTCACACAACTTTCTCAACATCTTTCCGATGTCCTCTTTTACTTTACCGTATATCACTTGTCGCCTATATTTAGGGGCAAATACTATGTGATATTTACATTCCCACTTCGTGTGTGCTAAACTGTTTGTGTCAAGTTTCATCTGGACTTGATTCCTCCTTTGTTTTCTTAGTGCGGTTGGCAGACCTCACTTTCAGTATAACAAAGGAGGATATTTTTTCTATGCATAGCTAAAGCTTTTTGGAACCACCAGCACTGCTGGTGGTT
>CAYYLZ010000135.1:0-1714 GCA_964472725.1 uncultured Oscillospiraceae bacterium | reverse complement strand
AGCAGCTGGGTTATCAGGCGGAATCCGGCCCCTGGCGCAACGCCTATCTGACTGCTGCGCTGGAGCTGCGCTATGGCAATCAGACTGCCAACGCGGCCCAGACTAAGAGCAGCGGCTTCCTGATGGAAATGACGGCGGCCATGATGTTTGACTACATGGCCATCCTGCTGGATAAGCAGGCTTTGGCAGACCAGGACTTTATGATCAATGTGACCCTGGTGGATGTGGGTGAGCGGTATGTGGTGCACATCAAGAACGGTGTGCTGCTGGTATATGAAAACGCCTGCAGGGAGGATGCGGATGTTTCTCTCACCTGCCCGAAAAACGCGCTGTTCTACATTATCAGAAACAATACGGAAGGCCTGGCACAGCTCCCCGTTCAGGGCGATGCATCCCTGCTGACCTTGCTGGCAGAGAATATGAATCAGTTCCCCTTGAGCGGTGTTTCTGGCTTTAACATCATTGAACCCTAACATAGATAAATCGCATAAACTTCGGGAAAATACATGTGAAACGTTATGAAATGATAATATTTACCGATATTTTTCGGCACTCTAAAAGACCTGAAAAAACGCTCATAACCCGGAGGTCATGTGGTTCAAATCCCATCCCCGCAACCATAAAAAATTCCCAAGTCGTAAGGCTTGGGAATTCTTTTGCCCATTTTACTCTTCGTCTTTTCACCCCTTACTGATTTACGTAAGGAGTTTTTGAGAGCAATAAGTTATAGTGGCTGGTGAAAAAGTATTCTGC
Organism: uncultured Oscillospiraceae bacterium; assembly: GCA_964472725.1. GTDB lineage: Bacteria > Bacillota > Clostridia > Oscillospirales > Oscillospiraceae > RGIG6375. The sequence continues at coordinate 961 of CAYYLZ010000135.1, read as the reverse complement.
AAGGCTTCGCATTGCTTTTTTGCTTTTTGGCGGTATAATACAAATAAAGCAAGTGATTACGCTTGGTAAATAGATTATAAACGACAAGGAGTTGTGCTTATGATACATTTTCCTGAAAACTTGTTTTCCGATATCCGTATCGAGGAAACAGTTTCCACAGCCATTGCCTTTGAAGCAGGCGACTGGAAGAGCAACCGTACCCGCAGGCAGAACGGCGCATTTATTCGCGTATATGACGGCAGCATGTGGTATTATGCTGCGACTACTGAAATAGACAAGCTCCAGTCCGAGTTGGACAGCCTTGCCGCAATGGCGACGCCTAATCCCAACATTATGAACGACCCGATTGTAAAGCGTCATCAGGCAAATCGGGATAAGATCATCCGCTTTGCAGATTGCCGCATAACAGATGTGCCCCATGTGGAAAAGGAGCGGCTTGTCCGCCGCAGTCACGACCTTTTGGCTGGCAAGGAAGGTCTTGCCATGGTTCAGGCAGTGTACACCGATGAATTCCACAAAAAGCACATCATGTCCAGTATTGGCTGCGATGTGGAGTGGGATTATCAGCACTGTGGACTTGCGGTGGTGCTGGTGCTGAATATCGGAACCGTTCCTTACAGCGACTATAAGGCTTTTTATGCAAACCGATTCGATGAACTGGATATTACCAACGATACCATTGCGGACGTATATAACAAGGGATTAGATTACGCAAAAAACGCCGTTCCGGTATTACCGGGTACATATCCCGTCATACTGTCGCCCGAGGTTACCGGCGTGTTCGCCCACGAGAGCTTCGGTCACAAGAGCGAATCGGACTTTATGCTCGGCGACGAAAACATGCTTAAGGAATGGGCGCTTGGCACAAAGGTTGGTGCTGACATTCTGAATATTTACGACGAGGGCGACGAAATGGGGTCCGGTTACGCACCCTATGACGACGAGGGCAACCGGAAAACCT
>CAYYLZ010000134.1:0-1814 GCA_964472725.1 uncultured Oscillospiraceae bacterium | reverse complement strand
AGTATGCTACTCAGCTCAATGAGAAGCAGAAGGTAAAGTTTGTTTACGGAATTCTTGAGAAGCAGTTCCGTATGTACTACGAAAAGGCAGCTAAGGCTCCCGGCCAGACCGGCGAAGTCCTGCTGACCACTATCGAGCGTCGTCTTGATAACGTTGTATATCGCCTCGGTTTCGTTATGACCCGTCGTGAGGCTCGTCAGGCTGTTAACCACGGTCACTTCACCGTTAACGGCAAGAGAGTAACCATTCCCTCTTACCTGGTAAAGCCCGGTGACGTTATTGAGGTGCGTGAGAAGAGCAGATCTTCCGTTATGTTCAAGCGTCTGCTTGGCGAGGATGCACCTGTCTTTACTCTGCCCCAGTGGCTGGCTCGTGAAAAGAACACTCTGAAGGGTACCGTCGTTCAGATGCCTAAGAGAGAGGACATCGATCTTCCCATCGAAGAGCATCTCATCATAGAGCTGTACTCCAAGTAACACTTTCACCCTCACTATTGGTAAGCTGAAATTAAGCGTGTTTTACACGTTAGAACGAGGAGGGTATTATAATGGTAGAAATTGAAAAGCCTCGCATAGATTGTATTGAAACCCCCGGTGATGATTCCTACGGTAAGTTTATAATCGAGCCCCTGGAGAGAGGCTACGGCACCACTCTCGGAAACTCTCTGAGAAGAATGCTGCTCTCTTCACTGGAAGGTACCGCTATTACTTCCGTTAAGATCGCCGGTGTGGCACACGAGTTTTCAACAATACCCGGTGTTAAAGAGGATGTTACTGAAATAGTCCTCAACCTTAAAAGCGTTATCGCGAGACTTCACTGCGAAGGTACCAAGACCGTTTATATAGAGGCAACGGGCGAGGGCGAAATCACCGCCGGTGACATTAAGGCCGACGCTGAGGTCGAAGTCCTCAACCCCGATCTCCATATCGCAACTCTCGGTCCCGATGCAACCCTCAACATGGAAATGACCATCAGCAAGGGCAGAGGCTACGTAAGCGCAGACCGCAACAAGCTTCCCCAGCAGATAATCGGTGTTATTCCCATCGACTCTATCTACACCCCTGTTATCAAGGTCAACTATTCCGTTGAGAACACCCGCGTCGGCAACATGACCGATTACGACAAGCTGACCATCGAAGTATGGACTGACAAGACCATCACTGCAAGAGATGCTATCTCCCTGGCTGCAAGAATTCTGTGTGACCACTTTACCCTGTTCACCAATCTCAGCGAGGCTATGGGCAGCAAGTCCACCGTAGTTGACAAAGTTGAGAACACCAGAGATAAGGTTCTCGATATGACCATCGAGGAGCTGGATCTCTCTGTTCGTAGCTTCAACTGCCTTAAGAGAGCTAATATCAATACGGTCGCAGACCTTATCAGCAAGACCGAGGACGAGATGATCAAAGTCCGTAACCTTGGCCGCAAGTCTCTCGAAGAAGTTATCCATAAGCTGACGATGATGGGCCTGTCCCTCGCCAGCGACGACAATAACTGATACCGTGAAGACACGGTGACTCTGTACGAGGAGGAAAAACAATGCCTGGAACAAGAAAACTCGGCAAGACTACTGCCCAGCGTAAGGCGATGCTGAGACAGCAGGTTACCGATCTGCTCGAGTACGGCAGAATGGAAACCACCATCACCAGAGCTAAGGAAGTAAGACCCCTTGCTGAGAAGATGATAACCCTCGGTAAGAAGAATACTCTTGCATCCCGCCGCGCCGCCCTTGCTTTCATCACCAAGGAAGACGTAGTAACCAAGGTATTCACCGAGATAGCTCCCAAGTACGCCGAGAGAAACGGCGGCTACAC
>CAYYLZ010000133.1:0-1883 GCA_964472725.1 uncultured Oscillospiraceae bacterium | reverse complement strand
TGCTCTATGTCGGCGGCTTCTTCGGCGTTGACCTTTGGGGCGGCACCGAGTGCGCAGGCAACTTCGTAGCAGCTTTCGGTAACACCGACGCTACCGTTGGTCTGCCCTGGGGTTCCATCATCGCTCTCATCGTTCTCATCATCTATCTCATGGCTCGCAAACTCATCACCTTCAAGGACGCTATGGAGTGCGTTCCCAAGGGCTTCATCGCCATGGTTCCCGCTATCACCATTCTCACTATGGCTACCTCCCTCAAGAACATGTCCAATGACCTGCTTGGCGCTGCCGGCTATGTTGAGATGCTCATGACCAGCGAGGCTGCTCAGAGCTTGTCCAGCTTCCTGCCCGCAGTTATCTTCATTGTCGCCTGCATCCTTGCTTTCGCAACCGGCACCAGCTGGGGTACCTTCGGCATTCTCATCCCCATCGTTTCCAGCATGTTCACCCCCGATAACCCCCTGCTCTACATCGGCATGTCCGCTTGTCTGGCCGGCGCTGTCTGCGGTGACCACTGTTCCCCCATCTCCGACACCACCATCATGTCCTCTGCCGGCGCACGCTGCGTACACGTTCTCCACGTATCCACTCAGCTGCCCTACGCCATCACCGTTGCAGCCACCAGCTTCGTCTGCTTCATCATTGCAGGATTCGTTCAGAACGCTGTTGTCTGCCTCATCATCGGCGCAGTCATCACCGTTGGCTTCCTGCTCATTATGCGCAGCATATACAGCAAGAAGAAGGCATAATTCTACACACTACTTTAAAAGCTGCAGGCCAAACGGTCTGCAGCTTTTTTACGCAGAACTCCCCTGCACCGCGGTGCAGGGGAGTTCGTTGTTAAGCTATCAGAAAGTGACCTTGGCAGGCTTCTTTGCCATGGCCGCAAAGGGGTTGGGCGCTATCTTGCCATGCTCGATGCTGAACTCGGTATCCGCGTCCACGCGAGCCTCGCTCTTCTCATCGAAGAACATGGTTGCCTTGCAGTCGGGAGTGAATGCAGGCCAGTTTGTAAGACCGGGAGCGTTGGGGTCACCGGTGCGGGCAAACTGCACGTATGCGCCGAAATATGCCTCCTGCAGATCCTCGCTGGCAAGGTTGCCGTTGCAGATGGCGACCTTGTCAATATTGTGGAAAGCATAGGGAATATCGGAGCAGTGCCATGCGGGCATGCCGCCGTCATAGGGGAAGTCGTAAGTGAAGAGATAGCAGTAAATATTGGCAGAGCATTCTTTTGCGTGCTTCTCGCAAAACTCGAGAATGTCAGTGCGGTTGGAAAGTCCCTTCAGCACCAGCTCGTTCTTGCCGGGATATGCCTTTCTGAACAGCTCGATGACCTTATCGGCCTCGGGCTTGCCCTCAAAGTGCTCCCTGACCATCTCAATGCGTTTCTCAACTGGAATGCTGTCCTTATTGGGGGTGTTTGCCATAAAGCCCATCTCGGCGATAACGGTGCCGACCATAAGAGGAATGGTCTTTGCGTGCTCGGTGTAGCCAACGTCCCATGGATCGCCCACATACCAGTCGTTGGCAAGAGGCGCCCACATCGCAAACCAGCCGTTCTCCGCCATCTTGGGAGAAATAGCGTTATAGGCCTCAACCAGCTTATCAAAGGGAACGGTCTCCAGCACGCTTACGTCCTCGCCGCCAAGCTGCTCTATAAGCAACTGAGCAATCTCCTTATCGTGGCGCTCGCCGCGGAACATGGGCTTGCCCGCGCCACCGCTCATGAGAATGCCGCGATGGAAAAGGCCGTCTGCCGCGGGAGTCTGCAGTAGGCTCAGCACCTTGCCACCACCGCCGGACTGACCGAAAATGGTGACGTTGTCGGGGTCGCCGCCGAAGCCGGCGATATTATCGCGAACCCACTTGAGAGCCTCAACGAT
>CAYYLZ010000132.1:0-1893 GCA_964472725.1 uncultured Oscillospiraceae bacterium | reverse complement strand
TCAGCATCTTTTAACCATCTTTCCTCTTGACCTTGATATCCTTATCGAACTGAGAATTGATGCGCTGGGTAAACTCCATGGCGGTGTCTATGCCCATGCGCTTCTGACGGTTCGCCATGGCCGCCGTTTCGATGATGACGGCAAGATTTCGTCCGGGCTTTACCGGCACAGTAATGGAGGGCACCTTGACGCCCAGTATATCTATATAGGTGTTATCGATGCCGAGGCGGTCATACATATATCCGTCCTGCCAGGGCTCGATATTGATTATCATATCCACCTTTTCCCTGTCCTTGACTGCGCCCATACCAAAGAGCTTGCGCACGTCGATAACGCCGATGCCGCGCAGCTCCACGTAATAGCGGATTATCTCCGGCGCGCTGCCGATAAGGGTATTATAGGAAACGCGCTTTATTTCAACGGCGTCGTCCGCAACAAGGCGGTGACCGCGCTTTACAAGCTCTATAGCAGCCTCACTCTTACCGATGCCGCTCTCGCCCAGCAGCAGAACGCCTTCACCGTAAACCTCTACCATAACGCCGTGGCGGGTGATGCGGGGTCCGAGATGGTTATTGAGACTGGTGATGATATCCGCCATGAATTCGGATGTATCTCGGTCGGTACGCAGCAGCGGGGTCTGATACTTCTCCGCCAGCTCGATGCAGCTGGGGTCGACCTTCATGCGGTTGCAGATGATGAGGGCAGGAATATCGTGCTTGAACAGCAGCTCGTATATCTTTCTGCGTTCCTCCTGAGGCAGGGTGCGCAGATACATTATCTCAATTATACCCATTATCTGCAGACGCAGATTGTCGAAGTGGTTAAAGAAACCGATAAGCTGCATTCCCGGGCGGTTGATATCGGGAGTGCGTACAAGGACATCCTCATAGTTTTCGGGGAGATACACCTTCTCCAGTTCAAATTCGTCAACAAGCTTATGCAGCGGCACAGAATATTCATATCGCTGATCCATCTTGGTTTCCTCCTTCGCAGGGCAAAATTTCGTACGTTATATTTTATTATAATTTCGAAATTTTTACAATGCTTTTTCAGCTTCGGGCAAGAAATTATTTATTACAAGCGCAATTTTATGTTGATTTTTTGCTCTGTTTGAGTAATAATGTATGATGTATCGGAAAAAATAGGATTATTTTTACGCAAAAGCTTCAAATTGCAAAAAAATATTTGACAAAGGCGATTCGATACACTATAATAATCGGGCATCATAGTAAAGGCAATGGGGAACGAGCCCGTACCGCATTACAGCGGCAGAGTTCGGTTCTTTTTGCCTTGTCGTTCTTGCCTTGCTTTGTGGCTTTTCAAGGACGATGACGAAGTGTGGGCGGAAATCCGCCCGATAAAACCGGCACGGGATCTTTCCCCGTTGCCTTTGGGGTGAAAGATTTGTTGTTAGATCTGCATACAATAATCGCCAACCCCGGCAGCGTACCGTTCTCATATGAGTCGGATATTTCCGATATGCACTTCGACTCCGTAAGTGAGTTCCTTACTCCGCTTCGCGCCGAAGGCAAGGTCGTAAACTCCGCCGATGTGCTTACGCTCACGGCAACGCTCAATGTGAAAATGCTCTGCGTCTGTGACAGATGCGGCATCGAGTACGAGCAGGAAAAGACCCTTGAGATCACGGCTAAGCTGGCCGAGGAGCTTGAGGACGAGGACAATCCCGAAATATTCCTTGTTGAAGACAACAAGGCTGACCTGGACGAGATCCTCGTTACCGCTTTCGTTCTCGATATGGATACGAAATTCCTTTGCAGCGAAGACTGCCCCGGCCTCTGCCATCAGTGCGGAAAGCCGCTCAGGGACGGCCCCTGCGACTGCAAAAAGGATATAGACCCCAGATTAGCTGTATTAGGGCAGCTATTGAACGAC
>CAYYLZ010000131.1:0-2010 GCA_964472725.1 uncultured Oscillospiraceae bacterium | reverse complement strand
GATATCGGCGTAGGCGCACGTGAGGTCGGTTATATGTTCGGCCAGTACAAGAGACTTGCCAATGTATACGACGGCGGCGTTCTCACCGGCAAAAAGGTCGGTGCAGGCGGTTCCCTCGCCCGTACCGAGGCCACCGGTTACGGTCTTTGCTACTTCACCAACGAGCTGCTCAAGGCAAACGGCCTGAGTTTCGAAGGCAAGCGCATCGTAGTTTCCGGCTCCGGCAACGTTGCTACCTATGCAAACCAGAAGGCAACTCAACTGGGCGGCAAGGTCATCGCAATGAGCGACTCCAACGGCTACATCGTTGACGAAAACGGCATCGACTACAAGGTCATCAAGGAGATCAAGGAAGTCAAGAGAGCACGTATCAAGACTTATCTTGACTATGTTCCCACCGCAAAGTACGTCGAAGGCTGCAAGGGCATTTGGACTGTTCCCTGCGATATCGCTCTCCCCTGCGCAACTCAGAATGAGCTTGACGGCGCAAGCGCCGACGCACTTATCGCCAACAAGGTCATCGCAGTTTGCGAAGGCGCAAACATGCCCACCACTCCCGACGCAGTTGCAAAGCTGCAGGGTGCAGGCATTCTCTTCGGACCTGCAAAGGCAGCCAATGCAGGCGGCGTAGCAACCTCCGGTCTTGAGATGAGTCAGAACAGCCAGCGTCTTTCCTGGACCTTCGAAGAGGTCGACGAGAAGCTTCGCGGCATCATGGCCGGTATCTACAAGAGCGCTTCCGACGCTGCTGAAACCGTCGGTCAGCCCGGCAACCTGGTTGTCGGCGCAAACGTTGCAGGCTTCATCAAGGTCTGCGAAGCCATGAAGTGGCTCGGCGTTGCATACTAATTGTTTAATACGCATTAAAGCTCCGGTGATTATCCTCACCGGAGCTTTCGTTGTATAATGTACAAAGAAATAAGGCTGACATAAATCTGTCAGCCTTATCATCATGAAGTAATATTATTCCTGCTCCCAGTTGTGCCAAACGTTCTGGACGTCATCGTTATCCTCGAACATATCCAGCATCTTGGTCATGTTCTTTTTTCAGTATTTACAAGGCTTTTGAGCATTTTATGAGCTAAAATCAGTTGTGCTTTTTATTAATTTTGGTAGGTTTGTATATCACAACAAAACTTACACATAAAATGATAACTTGAGTAGTTTCTAATGTCAAGAAGTAATCCGCAAAGTTGTATAAGCTACCCTCACTTGCCTTCAGTAATTTGAACCAGTTTATAAAAGCTGGTTCTTTTCAACCCCGTTTTCTCCATAGCTAACTTTGCGCTTATCTCTCCAGCTTTCCAAGATGAATATACAATGTTCCAGTTCTCCGGAAAGCGCAATGCAGGGCGACCTAACTTTTTACCATTCTTTCTAGCTGCCTCAATACCTTCTGCCTGACGTTTACGAATTGCGGCTCGCTCTTGCTCTGCAATAGTACCCAAAACCTCAATCAAGATATTATTGACCATCTCAAAAACCCACTCTTGTCCTTCCGGTAACTCTACCATAGTTGTGGGCAAGTCAATAACCTTAAGCCTTACTCCATTTTCTTTAAAATAGCGTAGTTCATTATGAATATCATACTTGTTTCTGCTAAGTCTATCGAGTGACTTTACAACCAATGTGTCTCCACGCCGTAAAATAGTATTTTTGAGAGCTTGATATCCTGCCCGCTCTAAATTTTTCCCGCTCTCTTTGTCCGTTATTATCTCCCGCTCGTGTGCACCAATCGCCTTGAATGCAGAAATCTGTCTATCAAGGTTCTGTTCCTTACTCGATACCCTTGCATAGTAGTAAGTACGATTATCCATATATGTATACTCCTTAGTTCAGATATCCCTATTATAAACTTTCCGTTCGTTAAAGTCAACACATTTGCGAACATATTCTTAAATTGTTTTTCAATTTTTACGAACAGTGAAATAGGATTATTTCCAATGTTTATAAAGGTACACTCTTGCGAACAGATAGAAGCAAAGCGGGAAACCAAAAGGTTCCCCGCTT
>CAYYLZ010000130.1:0-2012 GCA_964472725.1 uncultured Oscillospiraceae bacterium | reverse complement strand
ATATCCTCTCTGTGGTTGGCATGCATCTGCAGGATGCGGCCAAGTCTTTCGCGGTGACCCTTGGTGGAGTTCTGAACGGTGGAACCGGCAGTAACAGAACCGGAGTAAACGCGGAAGAAAGAGAGCTTACCGACAAAGGGGTCGGTCATAATCTTGAATGCAAGAGCGCTAAAAGGAGCGTTGTCGTCAGAAGGACGCTCGTCCTCTTCCTCGGTATCAGGGTTTACACCCTTGATGGCCGCGATATCGGTGGGAGCGGGCATGTAAGCGACAACAGCGTCAAGCAGCTTCTGAACGCCCTTGTTCTTGTAGGAAGTACCGCAGATAACGGGCACGATCTTATTGTCGATGGTGCCGACGCGGAGAGCCTTGCGGATCATATCTTCGGGAACTTCTTCTCCCTCGAGGTAGAGCATCATGATCTCTTCATCAACGTCTGCGACAGCCTCAACCAGCTTCTCGCGATACTCGTTGGCCAAATCGATCATATCCTCGGGGATTTCTTCGACACGCATATCCTTGCCGAGGTCATCGTAATAAACGTCGGCCTTCATCTCGACCAGGTCTATGATGCCCTTGAAGTCAGCTTCCTTACCAATGGGAAGCTGGATGGGAACAGCGTTGCACTTGAGTCTGTCGTGGATCATGTCCAGAACATTATAGAAGTTTGCGCCCATGATATCCATCTTGTTGACGTAGATCATGCGGGGAACTCTATAGTTGTCTGCCTGACGCCAAACGGTTTCAGACTGGGGCTCAACGCCGCCCTTGGCGCAAAGAACGGTTACGGAACCGTCAAGTACGCGCAGGGAACGCTCAACTTCAACAGTGAAGTCAACGTGGCCGGGAGTATCGATGATGTTGATACGATGCTCCTTCCAGAAGCAGGTGGTAGCTGCGGAGGTAATGGTAATACCTCTCTCCTGCTCCTGAGCCATGTAGTCCATGGTTGCGGTACCGTCGTGGGTTTCACCGATCTTATAGTTTACACCGGTGTAGTAAAGGATACGCTCGGTAGTAGTGGTCTTACCGGCGTCGATATGCGCCATGATACCAATATTTCTGGTTTTCTCAAGCGAATACTGTCTTGCCATTTCTAACTCCTACTCTTAACAGGCGATTACCAACGATAGTGGGCGAATGCCTTGTTGGACTCTGCCATCTTATGGGTATCCTCACGCTTCTTAACGGAGCTGCCGGTGTTGTTGCAAGCATCCATGATCTCGTTGGCGAGTCTCTCCTTCATGGTCTTCTCGCTGCGGGCTCTGGAATATGCAGTCAGCCAACGCAGGCCGAGAGTCTGACGTCTGTCAGCTCTAACCTCGATGGGCACCTGATAGGTAGCACCGCCGACACGGCGAGCCTTAACCTCCAGGCTGGGCATAATGTTTTCCATAGCTTCAGTAAAGACCTCCAGGGGAGCCTTGCCGGTCTTCTCCTCGATCAGGGCAAATGCGTCGTAAACGACCTTCTGTGCTACACCCTTCTTACCATCAAGCATGATGCTGTTGATGAGCTTGGTTACCAGCACAGACTTATACATAGGATCCGGAAGGACCTCTCTCTTGGGAACATTACCTCTTCTGGGCACTATACTTCCCTCCTTCATATTTTGATTTCATAGGTACTCGAAAGTCGGCGGAGCGTTTCCGCCGCTCCCGTAAGCCGCCCTGAGGTTGTATATATAAACATCAGGGCTCCGGAGCATTTCTGTCCGGCGCTGATTGGAAAAAAGTCAAATTTTCAAAAGTTCGTAAAGGCGCTTACTTCTTGGGTCTCTTTGCGCCGTACTTACTTCTGGACTGCTTACGTCCGTTAACGCCCTGGGTATCGAGGGAACCACGGATAATGTGGTATCTGACACCAGGCAGGTCCTTAACACGGCCGCCTCTGATCATAACGATAGAGTGCTCCTGCAGGTTGTGACCTACGCCGGGGATATAAGCGGTTACTTCGTAGCCGTTAGTCAGGCGAACACGAGCGACCTTACGAAGAGCGGAGTTGGGCTTCTT
>CAYYLZ010000129.1:0-2137 GCA_964472725.1 uncultured Oscillospiraceae bacterium | reverse complement strand
TTACCTCTTGCCAAAGCCGGAAATATGTGTTATATTAATCGAGCTGAGATTTTCTGGCGTATGGCGCTATAGCCAAGTGGTAAGGCAGAGGTCTGCAAAACCTCGATTCCCCGGTTCAAATCCGGGTGGCGCCTCCAAAAAATCGACAAGTTTCTGATGAAGCTTGTCGATTTTTACTTATTACCTATTAACTAGTCACTCTTCACTAAAACTTCGTGTCGATTTTTTGAAAGTATTAAGTAATAGTGAAGAAGTAAGCTAAAAAATTACACTCCGCGGTTTTACCCCCTGCAGAACGATTAAATTCGCTCCGCAGGGGTATTTTCAACTGATAATTGAGTTATATCAATCATCGCTTGCTTTTCTATAAGTGGTTATTTGATATAATTACACCACAGAAAGGAGAGCGCATAAAATGTTTGACACCCAGATCATTGGCAATAAAATTGCTGAACTTAGAAAAAAGAACAATATGACACAATTCGAACTTGCCGATAAGCTTGGCATCAGTTTTCAGGCTGTATCAAATTGGGAGCGCGGAAACTCTATGCCCGATATCTCAAAGCTGCCACAGATCGCCGAATTATTCAATACCACAATTTATAATATTATTGGTAAGCCCAATAGGGTGTTGAATGAAATATCTGAAGGCAGAGATGTTAACATCAGCATGCACACGAGCGAAGAAATAAACGATGCAGCCGGACTGATACAACCCCAAACAATCAAAGAAATTATAGAACATTCCACCTTAACGTTTAAATTGTCCTCTTTGCTGCCATATTTAGAGTGTGATTACATCGAGCAACTAACAGACAAGTATTATCAGCAAAGCAAAGATATATCGATTTTTTTACCGTTCTTGAGTTCTGCTAAAATAAAAGTATTATTGAAACACAGCTTAGAAAATGATAAATCTATCAACGCTTTTCTTCCATATCTACCCAAAGAAGATATACATGCGTTGGCAGAAAAGTTTATTGCTATAGACTGATTCTCCAACGTGATAATTGCACCCGTTTTCATGCGGGTGCATTTCTTTTATGCTCAGAATATCATATATAAGCAGTAAAGCCAAAATCAATTCGCTTTAAATCGTTAGATTTATGAAAAATATTCATCGACAAATTGACCAAAAAGTATTATACTAATCAAATAGTTAAAACAACACTTTCCCGGAGGCAAAATTCAATGAAACTTCCTTTCGTATCTCTCGATAAACTCAAAGAAATTTCCAAGACCTATTCCACCCCTTATCATCTCTATGACGAGAAGGGAATACGCGAAAATGCCCGTAATCTTTATAAGGCATTCAGCTGGAACAAGGGCTTTAAAGAATATTTTGCAGTAAAGGCAACTCCCAATCCCTCCATCATCAAGATTCTCATGGAGGAAGGCTGCGGTGTCGACTGCTCTTCCTATACCGAGCTTATGATGGCTGAAATGTGCGGCTGCAGGGGAGATGACATAATGTTTTCCTCCAACGCCACTCCCGCAGAAGAATTTGAAAAGGCCGCTCAGCTTGGCGCGCAGATAAACCTCGACGATATAACTCATATCGAGTTCCTTGAAAAAATCTGCGGTATTCCCGAGAAGATCTGCTGCCGCTATAATCCCGGCGGTACTTTCTCCATCAATAATCAGTTCATGGATAATCCCGGCGAAGCCAAGTACGGCATGACCCGCGAGCAGATGTCTGAGGCCTTTAAAAAGCTCAAGGAGAAGGGTGCCAAGGAATTCGGTATCCATGCTTTCCTTGCAAGCAATGTACTCTCCGATGACTATTATCCCGCTCTTGCCGCAGTTCTTTTTCAGACCGCTGTAGAACTGCAGCAGGAAACCGGCGTTAAAATCGCTTTCATCAACCTTTCCGGCGGCATCGGCACTCCTTACCGTCCCGAAGAAAAAGCCAATGACATATTCGTAATAGGGGAGGGTGTGCGCAAGAAGTTCGAGGAGATCCTCGTTCCCGCCGGTATGGGCGACGTTGCAATTTACTGCGAGCTTGGCCGTTATATGCTGGCGCCTTACGGCTGCCTGGTTTCCACTGCCATCCATGAAAAGCACATTCACAAGGAGTATATAGGCCTCGACTCCTGTGCCGTTGACCTCATGCGGCCCGCCATGTACGGCGCTT
>CAYYLZ010000128.1:0-2176 GCA_964472725.1 uncultured Oscillospiraceae bacterium | reverse complement strand
AAGCAGTTCGGCAAGCCCATCGCTGACTTCCAGGGCATCAGCTTCATGATCGCCGATATGGCTACCGAGATCGCAGCTGCCCGTGAGCTGGTTTACAATGCTGCTAACCTCAAGGACGCCAACATGGATGCTACCACCGCTTGCTCCATGGCTAAGTACTTTGCTGCTGAAGTTGCCAACCGCTGCGCCTACAAGGCTGTTCAGATCCACGGCGGCTACGGCTACATCAAGGAGTACAAGGTCGAGCGTCTGTATCGTGACGCACGTATCACCAGCATCTACGAAGGCACCAGCCAGATCCAGCAGGTCGTTATCGCTGGCAATCTGCTGAAGAAGTAAGAAGGAGGGAAAGCGAAATGAAAATTCTTGTTACTGTTAAGCAGGTTCCCGATACCTCCGGTAAGGTTGCTGTCAATCCCGATGGTACTCTGAACCGTGCTTCCATGCAGACCATCATCAACCCCGATGATATGAACGCCATTGAGGCTGCTCTCACCCTTAAGGATGAGCTCGGCTGCAAGGTCGTTGCCGTTACCATGGGCCCCTTCTCCGCTGAGACTATGCTCCGCGAGCTGATGGCTATGGGCGTTGACGAGAGCGTACTGATCTCCGGTCGTGAGTTCGGTGGTTCTGATACTTATGCTACCTCTCAGATCGTTGCTGCAGGTCTTGATACCTATGGCATCGACGAGGACGATATCATTCTCTGCGGCCGTCAGGCTATCGACGGTGACACCGCTCAGGTTGGTCCCCAGATCGCTGAGAAGCTGCACCTGCCCCAGGTTACTTATGCAAGCGAGATCAAGAAGGAAGGCAACACCATCCTCGTTAAGCGTGAGCTCGAGGACGGCTATATGACCGTTAAGGTTCAGACTCCCTGCGTCATCACCTGCGTTAAGGAACTCAACACTCCTCGTTACATGACCGTTCTCGGTACCGAAGAGTGCTACGATAAGCCCATGATCATTTATGATTATCCCGCACTGCAGAACCATGCCCTCATCGAGCCCGACACCATCGGTCTTAAGGGTTCTCCCACCAACATCTTCAAGTCCTTCACTCCTCCCATGAAGGGTGTAGGCCAGATGCTTGAGGGTGACGGTAAGGAAACTACCGATAAGCTGGCCGGCATTCTTGCTGCCAAGCACATTATCTAAGAGAAGGGAGAAACAGAAATGGCTAACAATTTCAATAGTGCCGATATCGGTGCATTTAAGAATGTATGGGTATTCTGCGAGCAGCGCCAGGGCAGCATGATGCCCACCTCTTACGAGCTCATCTCTGAGGGCCGCAAGCTGGCTGACGAGCTGGGCGTAGAGCTGCACGGCATTCTGCTGGGCGACGATGTTGACGGTCTGGCCAAGGAGCTCGGCGGCTACGGCGCTGACAAGGTCTACGTTTACAACAGCCCCCTGCTGAAGAACTACACCACCGACGCTTACACCAAGGTTATCTGCGACGCAGCTATGGAGTTCAAGCCCGAGATCTTCCTCGTAGGCGCCTCCAACATCGGCCGTGACCTCGCTCCCCGTGTAGCTGCCAGACTCCACACCGGTCTCTGCGCAGACTGCACCCACCTGGACGTTGACCTGAACGGCTACATCGAGTTCCTGAAGACCGGTTCTTCCCTGAACCTCGATGGCATGAAGTTCGAGAGCAAGCTCTTCGACGTTAACACCAACCTGAAGATGACCCGTCCCGCATTCGGCGGTCACCTGATGGCTACCATCGTTTGCCCCCGTTTCCGTCCTGCTATGGCGACCGTTCGTCCCGGCGTTATGAAGAAGCGCCCCTTCGACGCAGCTAAGGCTGAGACTGTTGAGATCATCCATCCCGCTTTCGAGCTCTCTGCTGAAGACATGAAGACCGAGGTTCTCGAGGTCGTTAAGTCCGCAAAGAAGCTGGTTGACCTCATCGGTGCTGACATCATCGTTTCCGTTGGTGCCGGTATCTCCAAGGACGTTGAGACCGGTCTCAAGCTGGCTCAGGAGCTGGCTGACGAGCTGGGCGGCGTTGTCGGCGCATCTCGTGCTGCTGTTGACGCCGGTTACATCACCGCTGACCACCAGGTTGGTCAGACCGGTAAGACCGTTCATCCCAAGGTTTACATCGCTCTCGGTATCTCCGGCGCTATCCAGCACAAGGCTGGTATGCAGGATTCCGAGCTGATCATCGC
>CAYYLZ010000127.1:0-2262 GCA_964472725.1 uncultured Oscillospiraceae bacterium | reverse complement strand
CCGAGTACCTTGCCGTTACCCCCTGGGGCGAGCTTTTCCCCTGCCACCAGTTCGTCGGCGACCCCAAGTACAGCATGGGCGACATCTGGGAGGGCGTCATTAACCACGAAATGCGCGAGAAGTTCAGAAAGTGCAACGTATATTCCCGTCCTCAGTGCGATGACTGCTGGGCAAAGCTTTACTGCTCCGGCGGCTGCGCTGCCAACGCATACCACGCCGCGGGCGATATAACCGGCGTTTACGAATACGGCTGCAAGCTCTTCAGAAAGCGCATGGAGTGCGCAATCATGATGAAGGCCGCAGAAGCCGATATGTAATTATTCCAGTTTAATCTCCAGCTCCCGCAGGCGTACACTGCTTTTGAATATTCTCACAAGGTAGAGCGCGTTGCCCTGCAGAGGGCCGAAAACGAAGCTGCCGTCCTCGGCGGTGAAGCAGTAGGCGAGGATAACATCGTCCCCGCCCTCGTCGGAGGCACGCAGCAGCAGAACAAGGGCGTCCCGAACCGGCCTCTCGTTCATGTCCAGCACCACGCCGCACAGTGCGCTGCGGCAGTCCGGCTCGATGTGAACCGCGGTTTTTATCTGTTCGCCCTCCGCAGGTCTGAAATAGAATTTTGCGTATCCGCTCATATATCCATGAATTGCTCCAATCTGCCGCAAGAATAAGGAGTGGAACTCCCGCAGCGGCGGCGGGAGAACATGATGGGCAGTACCATTATATTGAGCGCGGACTAAGCGGGTGCTTGACAATGAGCAGACAAATAATATAATATTGTAAAATAATCGAGTACCGTAAAACGGTACGATAGGGAGAGATACACTTTGGCAAAAGAGAAGAAAGTTGAACAGATAACCGATATGGAGGTAGACTTTGCCAAATGGTACACTGATGTGTGCAAAAAGGCAGAGCTGATCGATTATTCCTCCATCAAGGGAATGTTTATTTATCGTCCTTATGGCTATGCCATTTGGGAAAACATACAGAGTGAGCTGGATCGTCAGTTCAAGGCTACCGGTCACGAAAACGTGGCCATGCCCATGCTTATACCCGAGTCCCTGCTCCAGAAGGAGAAGGATCACGTTGAGGGCTTTGCCCCCGAGTGCGCATGGGTCACCTATGGCGGAGGCGAAAAGCTGGAAGAGCGCTACTGCATTCGTCCCACCTCCGAGACCCTGTTCTGCGAGCACTTCAAGAACATAATCCAGTCCCACCGTGATCTGCCCAAAAAGTACAATCAGTGGTGCTCTGTGCTCCGCTGGGAAAAGACCTCCCGCCCTTTCCTGCGTCATAGAGAGTTCCTGTGGCAGGAGGGTCACACCATGCACGCCACTGAGGAAGAGGCACGTCAGGAGACCCAGCAGATGCTCAACATCTATGCTGACTTCATGGAAAACGTGCTGGCCATGCCCGTAGTCAAGGGTCAGAAGACCGACAAGGAGAAGTTCAACGGTGCAGAAGAGACCTACACAGTAGAATGCATGATGCACGATAAGAAGGCACTGCAGGCCGGTACCTCCCACTATTTCGGTGACGGCTTTGCCAAGGCATTTGATATCACCTTCACCGGCAAGGATAACGTACTGCACAATCCCCACCAGACTTCCTGGGGTGTGTCTACCAGAATGATCGGCGGCATCATCATGACCCACGGAGACAACAGCGGTCTGGTTCTGCCTCCCCGTATCGCTCCCGTTCAGATCATCATCGTGCCCATCGCCCAGCATAAGCCCGGCGTTCTTGATAAGGCAGCCGAGCTGCAGGCAAGCCTGCAGGCTGCCGGTCTGCGCGTAAAGACCGACTCCAGCGACAACAGCCCCGGCTGGAAGTTCGCTGAGTACGAGATGAAGGGTGTTCCCCTCCGCCTCGAGGTCGGTCCCAAGGATATCGAAAACGGTCAGTGCGTACTGGTTCGCCGCGATAACGGAGAAAAGACCTTCGTTTCCTTCGATGAACTGGAAGCAAAGGCTGCCGAGCTGCTTGATGCCGTTCACGACGGTATGTACGCAAAGGCTCTCAAGAACATGGAAGAGCACACCTACGTTGCCGAAACTCTTGAAGAGGCAAAGACCATTCAGGAGGAAAAGGGCGGCTTCGTCAAGACCATGTGGTGCGGCGATCTGGCCTGCGAAATGCGCATGAAGGACGAGGCTGGTATGTCCTCCCGCTGCCGTCCCTTCAGACAGGAAAAGCTCAGCGACAAGTGCGCCTGCTGCGGCAAGGAAGCCAAGGAAATGGTCATCTGGGGCGTAGCTTATTAAG
>CAYYLZ010000126.1:0-2340 GCA_964472725.1 uncultured Oscillospiraceae bacterium | reverse complement strand
TTTTCTGCGACCCCTTCTGCGGCTCCGGCACCATCGCCATAGAGGCCGCGCTGGCGGCTATCAACCGCGCTCCCGGCGTCAATCGCCGCTTCACCGCCGAAAGCTGGAGCACATTTGACCGCCGTGTATGGAAAGACGCCCGCGACGAAGCCCGGGCAGCCGAGTTCCGCGGCGACTACAAGATTTTCGCCTCCGACATTGATCCCGCCTGCATAGATATCGCTCAGGAAAACGCCCGCCGGGCGGGAGTTTCCGAGTTCATACATTTCTCCTGCGCCGATGCGCTGGCCTTTACCCCTCCCGCCGAGGGCAAGGGCATCATCATGGCAAATCCCCCCTACGGCGAGCGTCTTATGGACGTGAAGCAGGCTGAGGATCTCTACCGCAGCCTTGGCCGCATCTGGCGCAAGCTGGATGATTGGAGCTTCTACGTGCTCACCTCCGACCTTGACTTCGAAAAGTGCTTCGGCAAGAAAGCCGACAAGCGCCGCAAGGTCTACAACGGTATGATACAGTGCCAGCTCTATATGTATAAATAAGAGGAACGGACGGGTAAGATATGAAGCACCTTTTCATTATTAATCCAACTGCCGGCAAGAACACCGATCCCGAAGCACTGAGCCAAAAGATACAGCAGGCCATGTCCAACAGCAGCGACGAGCTTGAAATATACATCACAAAAGCGCCCCTCGACGCAACGGAAAAGGTTCGCGCCGAGGCCGCAAAGGGCGCCGAACTGCGGGTATACGCCTGCGGCGGCGACGGCACCCTCAATGAGTGCGTCAACGGTGCGGCGGGCTATCCGAATGTGGCGCTGACCCACTACGCCAGCGGCTCCGGCAACGACTTCCTGCGCATGTTCGGCAGCGACACCGCCCTTTTCACCGACCTGAAGGCTCTCATAAACGGAACGGCTCACCCCATCGACCTTATCGACGTATGCTCCCGCAAATCCATCAACATCTGCTCTCTCGGCTTTGACGCAAGAGTAGGCATCGGCGTTCACAAGTACACTCAGAACCCCTTTATTTCCGGCACAACTGGCTATGTAGTTTCCCTGCTGGCTCACTTCGTCAAGGGCATAAACCGCCCGCTGAAGATAAAACTGGACGGCAAGGAGCTGAGCGGCGAGTTTGCGCTGGTCTGCGCCTGCAACGGTCGTTACTACGGCGGCGGCTTCAATCCCGTCCCCGAAGCCGAGCCGGACGACGGTCTTATGGACGTACTTATAGTCAAAAAGGTCAGCCGTCTCACCTTCATCAGGCTCATTGGAAAATACGCAAAGGGTCGCTACGCCGAGCTTAAATCTTACATCAGCCACTACCGCTGCACTGAAATTTCCTTTGAAAGTGAGGACGAGCTGGGTATAAACGTGGACGGCGAGGCCGTATTTTCCAAAACTCCCACCTTCCGCCTGGAGCCCGGAGCGGTCAATTTCATCTTCCCCGAGGGTTCTTCCTTTATAAGCTCAAGAAATTCATAAAATTTTTTCACTTTTTTCGCAAAATGTTCTTGATTATTCCAGTAACATCTATTATTATAATAATCGTTAGCACTCAAATCGCAAGAGTGCTAAAACATAAATTTACAAACTACGAAATCCAATCGGGAAATTTTTACCGGCGTGTATTTCGGACATAATTCAGGAGGTAATATATTATGAAACTCATTCCTTTGGCTGACAGAGTTATCGTCAAGCAGGTAGAGGCTGAGGAGACCACCAAGGGCGGCATTATCCTCACCAGCGCTGCTCAGGAAAAGCCCCAGATCTTCGAGGTTATCGCAGTTGGCCCCGGCGGCTTCGTCGATGGCAACGAGGTGGAGATGACCGTTGAGCCCGGCGACAGAGTCATCACCGGCAAGTACAGCGGCACTCAGGTCAAGATCGACGGCGTTGAGCTCACCATCGTCCGCCAGCAGGATATTCTTGCTATCGTAGAGTAAATTTAACAGGAGGTTTTTCAAAATGGCAAAGATGCTTAAGTATAGCGAAGACGCTCGCCGCGCTCTTGAGCGTGGTGTAAACCAGCTTGCAGATACCGTTAAGATCACCATGGGTCCCAAGGGCTGCAATGTTGTTCTCGATAAGAAGTACGGCTCTCCCCTGATCACCAACGACGGTGTTACCATCGCCAAGGAGATCGAGCTGGCTGACCCCTTTGAAAACATGGGCGCTCAGCTGGTAAAGGAAGCTGCCAGCAAGACCAACGACGTAGCCGGTGACGGTACCACCACCGCTACCGTTCTCGCTCAGGCTATCATCAAGGAAGGCCTGAAGAACATCGCCGCAGGCTCCAACCCCATGGTTATGCGCCGCGGTATCCAGAAGGCTGTTGAGGC
>CAYYLZ010000125.1:0-2576 GCA_964472725.1 uncultured Oscillospiraceae bacterium | reverse complement strand
CCACCGCAGCAGCCGCCCTTACCCTTGAAATGCTTCACGGTATAGACGACGCCGATAACAGCCACTACAGCGATTATAGCTATTATGATAAGGTTTTCCATTTACCTGTCACTCCTCTGTTTTTTGCGCGCCAAAGGGATGCAGACATTGATCCGCATCCCTTGATAGAGCATTATTTGTGGCAGTCTGTATTAGTACTATTGCAGTTTCCGCCGCATTTACCGCCGCACTGCTTTGCGTGAGGGCAGCCAATGCAGGTATCACCGCGCTTTTTAGCCTTGTAAAGGTAGAACACTATGCCGCCGACGATACACGCGAGCACCACAATAATAATCAAATTTTCCATAATTATTTGCTCAGTGCATACTCAGCCTTAAGCTTCTGTTCGGATCTGCGTGCAAGCACAACGATGATTGCAGCCATGACTACGATGGCGATGAGGCCGGCGATGGCAGCGCCTGCGTTGAGGGAAGCAGCGTCGGTGAAGAGAGTGCCGAGGGTGTATACCAGATAACCGATGGTGTAGCCGGTGGCGAGCTGGAGACCGATGCCGGCCCAGAGCCACTTGCCGCTCTTCATCTCGGAGTTCATAGCACCGATGGCAGCGAAGCAGGGAGGAGTATAGAGATTGAACATCAGGTAAGCCAGAGCGGCGACCTTGGTGATAGCCATGATACCGGCAACCTCAGCGCCAGCGCCCTCAAGGAGTGCAAGCTCTTCGGTGTCGATGAGGTTCTCAAGACCAACGAAGCAAACAGCCAGAGTACCGACTACGTTCTCCTTGGCGATGAAGCCGGTGACGGCTGCGGCAGCGAGCTGCCAGCTAAGAACGCCAACAACGGGAACGAGCAGATAAGCAAAGGGAGAAGCGATGGAAGCCAGAATGGAATCATTTGCATTCTCGGCAACCTGGAAGGACCAGGTGAAGGTCTGCATGAGCTGAACGACCATGTTGCAGATAAGGATGATGGTAGCGGCCTTTACTATGTAAGCCCAGCCACGGCTGCACATGGACTTGAAAGCGCCCCAGAGGCTGGGAGCCTTGTACTCAGGCAGCTCAATGATGAAGAAGGACTTTCTTGCCTTGTAGCCGGTGACCTTGTTTACCAGCAGAGCACCAAGGAAGATGAGGACTATACCGCAGAGGTACATAATGGTGCTGACCCAGCCAGCATCATCAAAGAATGCGCCGGCGAAGAGGGAGATAACGGGAATCTTAGCACCGCAGGGCATAAAGGGAGTGAGCATAGCGGTAGCTCTGCGCTCACGCTCGTTGCGGATGGTACGGCTGGCCATAACGCCGGGAACGGCGCAGCCGATGCCGATAACGAAGGGGATAACGGACTTACCGGAGAGACCGACCTTCTTGAAGATGGGGTCAAGAACAACGGCAACGCGGGACATGTAACCGCAATCCTCGAGGAGAGCGATGAGGAAGTACATGACCATAACGAGGGGCAGGAAGCCGATAACGGCCACGACGCCGCCTATTACGCCGTCAACAAGTATAGCGGAAAGCAGGGGATTTGCGTTCTCAAGCAGGCCGCCTACCCAGCCCTGGAAGGCTTCGAGCCAACCAACGAGCAGGTCAGCAATGGGCGCGCCTACCCAAACCTGAGAGATCTGGAAAACGAGGAACATAACAACGGCAAAAATCGGAATACCCAGCCACTTATTGGTGAGGATATCGTCTATCTTATCGCCGACGTTCTTATCCTTGGTGAGGACCTTACGGGTCTCAACGGCATTGACTATCTTGTTTACGAAGTCAAAGCGCTTACGGTCAGCGGCTTCAACGGCCTTCTTATCGGTCAGGTCAACATTGCCCTGATTGTAGGGAGCCTTCTGAACGGTGTTTGCGCTGCCGACAGCGGTCTCAACAACGGTCTTGAGACCCTCTGCGGAGATGGAAACGGTCTCTACGACGGGGCAGCCGAGCTTCTCGCTGAGAGCGCCGACGTCTATCTTGGTTTCCTTCTTCTCGTTTATATCGCTCTTGTTAAGAGCAACAACAACGGGAATGCCCAGCTCAAGGAGCTGAGTGGTGAAGAAAAGGCTTCTGCTGAGGTTGGTAGCGTCCACGATGTTGATGATAACATCAGGATTCTCCTTCTTCACGTAGGAACTGGTGATGCTTTCTTCGGAAGTGAAGGGAGACATGGAGTATGCGCCGGGAAGGTCAACAGCGATAAGCTGCTCACTGCCGGAGTAATACGCCTTCTTGATGGGGTGCTCTTTCTTGTCTACGGTAACACCGGCCCAGTTGCCGACCTTTTCGTTACGGCCGGTAAGAGCATTGTACATTGTGGTCTTACCGGAGTTCGGATTGCCTGTCAATGCAATTCTCATTGGTTTTCCTCCTTCTATTCTTTCATCTCACTTTAAACATTTTAAATACGGTAGCATATATAAAAGTTAGCTCTCGCTAACCCATGGTCAAAAAAACAATCAGCAGATTGTTTTTCGGCCTTTTAGACGCGAATAGCCTCGGCCAACTGATAATCGATGTTATACCTTCCGTCTTTAATGGAGACTACGCAGCCGCCCTTGCGGTGGGCAACCACAGTGATGGTTTC
>CAYYLZ010000124.1:0-2654 GCA_964472725.1 uncultured Oscillospiraceae bacterium | reverse complement strand
GACGAAATGGGGTCCGGTTACGCACCCTATGACGACGAGGGCAACCGGAAAACCTGCGCATGGCTCGTTAGAAACGGCGTACTGGCCGGACGCCTCCATTCTTCTGCGACCGCTGCTGCCCTCGGCGAGGAAACCACCGGCAATGCGCGAGCTTTAAATTTTGAATACGAGCCTATCGTCCGCATGACCTCCACCTGCATCGGTGAGGGCAAGCATACAAAGGAAGAGCTGTTCGCCGGTATACAGGAGGGCGTTTTCATCGAGAACTATAACCACGGTTCTGGTATGTCCACCTTTACCATCGCCCCAAGCAGAGCATATATGATTCGTGACGGCAAGGTGGCAGAGCCCGTACGAGTTTCGGTTATCACGGGCAATGTAATGGAGACCTTGCACCTCATCGACGGTCTCTCCGATAAGCAGGAAATCAACAGCAGCGTGTTCGGAGGCTGCGGCAAGATGGAGCAGAGCCCACTGCGTGTCTCCCATGGCGGTCCATATATGCGCGTGTCTGCCATGAATGTTCAGTAAGGAGGGTACAGCCATTATAAAAGAACTGTATCAGTATATCACCCGTGAAGTGTGCCTCAACGTAAATGTAGGGTGCGTGGATTCCGTCCGTAAAAAGAATATAATTAAATCCGGCTGCCGTGTTTACGACGGCGGCTATATCGGCGTTGCAGGCTGCCTTGGCCAGCCCACGGAGGAAACATGGAAGGAAGCCGTCCACGAACTGGAGCGCAAGCTGCCTAGTTCCGGCCCCGAGACCGGAAAGGTTCGCCACCGTGAGCTTACCGGTGAGACCCTGTCTCCGGAAGAATTTTTGGCAAAGGCCCAGGAACTGCTGGCGATACTTCGGGAGGAATTTCCCGATTACGTGCTGTCCAATAAGGTGATTATGACCGAAATAGAGGAGAGGCTGAGCAATGACGCGGGGATGGATTACGTTTCCGTCAGCAGCGGTTATGAGCTTGCCATCGTTGTGAAGCAGATGGGCTCTCCCAATGTTTTCGATACATTTATCGCCCATCAGGGACGTGACTTTGCGTTTGACAGCGTGCTGGCCGATGCACGGCAGATACTTACCGCTCACCGTACCCTGCTGGATATGCCCGGGGATAAGGAGCAGCTTTTCCTCACCGATGCTGCAGGCAACGGCTTGGCAGGCATCGGCATTCTGCAGCAGGCCCTCAACGGGCAGAAGTACCATGTCGGTGCATCTCTATTTCAGGGTAAGGTGGGCGAGAAGCTTTTCAGCGAGCGTGTAAGCATTGTAGGCGACCGCAGTGGCGACGATACCGCCCTTGCCACCTTCTTTGACGCGGAGGGTGTCGTCCGTGAGAATGATAAGGTTGCGTTTATTGAAAACGGTGTGCTCAAGAACCTTATGACGGATAAAAAGTATGCCGCCCTGCTGGGCAGCGAATCCACCGGCTGCGCCGACAGCTCCTACGACGGAGCGCCGACCTTGTCTGCATGCTCCCTGCGTGTTGCTGCCACCGGACAGACGGCTGCGGAGCTGACCGACGGCAAGGACGCTATTCTTATCGGTACTGCCAGCGGTGGAGAGTGGACCGACGACGGAAACTTCGCCACCCCAGTACAGTGCGCCTATGTGTACCGCGACGGCAAGCTCATCGGCAGACTGCCCGAGTTCACCCTGACAGTCAAGCTCGACGAGCTGTTCGGCGAGCGCTTCGTTGGCTGCTCCACCGACCGCATATTCGATGACCGCGTTATAGCCTTCCGCGGCAGTATCCTTTGATAAATCCGAGATATAATAAAATTAAGGACCATGGATTTTAGATAGAAGGTTATAGCTTTTTGTACCTTGCTTTGAGGTTGCGAAAAATAGATACATAGATTAAAAATGGATTACGGAGTGGAACTGAACTTAGTACTCCTCCGCTTTGGGCAGTTTTTTCGAGATTCTTCTCGAGAGAACTGCCCTTTTTCATATCCAAATTATAAATTTTTTTAACATTGAAAAGTTCTCGAAAGGGGTGAATCCAATGTCTATGTTAATGATCAATACATAGCTGGTTATTGGCGGAGTGTATTTATTTCGATTCACCTCCTTCCCTTTTGCGCGGGGATGCGTTATAATAGCAAACATAGCAGGCGCTGCGGATTATGGAACGATCGGAGTGCGTCAGGAGCCGTCGGGCGATTCGCAGCTCCAAACGAAATTTGCAGTTCCGGCGCAGTGACGACCAAGAAAATTACGGAGGGAATATGAGCAAAATCCTATTGATAAACGGCAGTCCCAACCGAGACGGAAATACAGCAGCGGCACTGAAACTCGTGGAAAGCGCTATTCTGAAAAAAGGTATTGAAACGGAATGGTTTCAGCTTTCTGCCCGACCGGTTCGCGGTTGCATTGACTGCGGGCAGTGCCAGAGTACCCATCGCTGTGTTTTTACGGACGACCAGGCAAATGAGTTGATTGAGAAAACCGCAGCATGCGATGGTGTGGTCATTGGTTCGCCGGTCTATTTTGCAGGTCCCAACGGGGCGCTTCTGGCGTTGCTGGACCGTGTCTTCTATGCAGGAAGTTGTCACGGCAGATTGTTCAGGGGAAAACCCGGTGCAGCAGTGGTTACTCTTTGGCGGGCAGGTTCCACGGCCTCGCTGGATCGTATCCACAAGTATTT
>CAYYLZ010000123.1:0-2917 GCA_964472725.1 uncultured Oscillospiraceae bacterium | reverse complement strand
GCGAGAACCCCACCGACGAGGAGATATGGAACATCCAGCTTGAGATGCCCGCCGATCAGGCCGGCCTGCAGCACGTTACCTCCCATAATTGCGGCAAGTGCCAGAGCTATTGCCCCATCGGCAGCTGGAACGAGAAGTTCATCAAGCGCGGCCTCAGTAAGGGTGCTGCCGCGGCTCAGGAAGTAAGGTAAGCCATGACGGAAAGAGAAAATTTCAAGCGCCTGCTGGCGGGGGAGATGCCCGAATATATACCCTCTTACGATATGATGAATTGGCGCTTTTACCCCACCTTCGACCGGGACAGACTCAATCCCGACGGCAGCGGCTTTGACATTTACGGCGTTGAGTACGTGTCCTCACCCGAGGCCGACGGCGGCGCAATGTCCAAGCCCGGCGTATATATCCTTGACGATATTACCAAGTGGCGTGACGTTATCAAGACCCCCGACCTTTCCGGCATGGATTGGGAGAAGGTAGTGCGCAAGGACGTGGAGTTCCGTGACCCGGAGAATAATCCCCTGCTGCTGGCTACCCATAACGGCTATTTTCAGCTTATAGTGAAGTTCATGGGCTTTGAAAACGGCCTGTGCGCCATGTTCGAGGAGCCGGAAGAGGTAAAGGCGCTTTTTGAATATGTGAGCAGGTACTATCTGGAGGTGCAGCGGCAGTACACCAAATACGGCGGGCTGCTGGGCTTCAACCTTACCGACGATACCGCAACGGCCATAAATCCCTTCGTTTCCATGGACATGTACCGTGAGCTGCTCAAGCCCTATTATAAGCTCCATACGGACATGGCTCTCAACGACGGACTTTATGTAACTATCCATAACTGCGGCCGCTGCGAGGATCAGATAGAGGACTGGATGGATATGGGTATCACCGGCTGGGATCCCGCCCAGACCTCCAACGACCTTGCGGGTATCAAGGCCAAGTACGGCAGAAAGCTGTGTATAATCGGCGGCTGGGACTCCTCCGGCCCCGCTACATGGCCGGGAACAAGCGACGAGGTGCTTTTGGAAGCGCTGGAGAAGATGGTCAATACGCTGGCCCCCGATGGCGGCTACTGCTTCGCCGCCGGCGTAATGGGCGCAAGCTTCGATGAAGGCCAGCGCCATAAGATGAGCATAATTCAGGATTTTTATAAGAATAAGGTAAGAGATTATTATAAGAGCCATTGATGGGGCGGTGAAATAACACACCGTAGGGCAGGGACGCGCCCCCCGCTGCCAACGCACCCCTCAAAAGTTCCACCGTCATTCCGAGTGCAACGAGGAATCCCCCTGTTGAGCGGTTCGCAGTAACGACAGCGGCAAAACCATTTTGGGGATGCTTCGCTTCGCTCTGCATGACGCGTGTGGGTTCGTTTTATTTCCGGCGGTATCGCTACATGCGGAACAGGCCCATTCCCTACGAATATTTTAGAGGCTTAATCGCTGTTCGTTGCAAGGCATAGACCCTAAAGACATGTCATGCTGAGCTTGCGAAGCATCTCCGCAGGTGGTATAGATTGGCGGTGAAATCGGTGCGGAGGTCCTTTACTTCGTTCAGGACGACAAAACTTTTAATCGGTGCGGGTATTCGCTATTGCGAAGTCCCGCCGCTTATACACCACAAACCAACAGGGAGCCACCCCAATGGGTGACTCCCTGTAACTTTATTCGGAATAATCAGCTTCTTGCAAGGCCATCCACATGGAGCACCATGCCGGTGATATAGGACGCCTCATCAGAGGCAAGGAAAAGGAATGCGTTTGCGATATCCTGAGGCTGACCGAGGCGGCGCAGGGGGATCTGAGCGATCATAGGATCGATGACCTCCTTGGGAACGGCCTTCATCATGTCGGTCTCGGTGATTCCGGGGGCGACGGCGTTGACGCGGATACCCTTTGGGCCGTACTCACGGGCAAGAGAAAGGGTCATGCCGTTAACGGCGAACTTGGAGGTGGGGTAGGCCATGCCTGCGGGCTGACCATACTTGCTTACCATGGAGGAGGTGGAGAGAATAACGCCGCTGCCACGCTCTGCCATGTGGTCAACGATGGCGCGTGTGGCGTTGAATACGCCCTTCACGTTCAGCTCCATGACCTTGTCGAAGGTCTCCTCGGTGTAATTGGCAAAGGGAGTGCTTTCGGAAACGCCTGCGTTGTTGACGAGAATGTCAACGTGGCCGTACTGCTCAATGACCTTGCCGAAATGTTCGCGGACATCTTCAAGGCTGGAAAGGTTGGGGCAGATGCCTGCCACGGCTGCGTCGGGGTTCTGCTCCTTTATCTTGGCAACGGCCTTGTCGGCGGAAGCCTGGCTGCTGGCGCAGAGGATAACGGTGGCACCTTCTCTTAGGAAGGTCTCTACGGTGGCGAAGCCGATGCCGCGGCTGCCGCCGGTGATGATGGCTACTTTATCTTTCAGTCGCATGGAAATACCTCCCATAAAATTCTTATAATTTATTGTACCCTAACGATGCCTGCTTAGTCAAGTATACGCTCATCGCCCCGAACATTTGCTGCTCAGGGCGATGACATGGCTCGATCGTGTTTATATAAGGAAGTGGAGAAGGAGAACTCAGTCTTCGGTGAATTCATAGTTGACCCAGAGACCGTTGCGCTCGGCGCGGATAAGAATAACTCCGTTTTCCTCGCTGACCAACTCTATCTCCGCGCCCGCTTCAAGACCCTGCACATATGCCATGGGATCATCGGTGGTAACGGTAGTGATCTCGCAGTTGGTGGGAGATTTACCTCCGCAGGTAGGCTGTTTTTTCTCTATAGCAAGCTCATAAACTGCCATATCGACTCCTCCTTTTCACATGGTGGGCGTGATCTTACTTGAAGTAGCGCTCGAGAAGACCCTTCAGTGCGCGGCCGTGTCTTGCCTCGTCGCGTGCCATTTCGTGAACGGTGTCATGGATAGCGTCG
>CAYYLZ010000122.1:0-3129 GCA_964472725.1 uncultured Oscillospiraceae bacterium | reverse complement strand
TCACACCGATGCTGGGGTTGATACTGACCAGTCCGGTCATTCTCGTTGCAGATGTACTCTTGGACGTTGTATCCAGGTGGGCATAAATATTTGCCGTGGTATTGTAGTCGCTGTGTCCCAGCCACTCCTGAATATCCTTCATCGATACACCGTTTTTCAGCAACAACGAGGCACATGTATGTCTCAAGTCATGAAAGCGAATATCCCGCAGTTCGTGCTTCTGCAAGACGAGCTTAAAGTGCTGCGTCACATAGTTGGGCTTGTACGGAACACCAAGGTCGTTGACAAAAATGTAATCGCTCTCTGTATACGAGTTGCCGCATAACTTCCGGCAATTATCCTGCCGCTCCTTCAACCGGAGCAGCAGTTCTCGGTACTGCGGCACCAACGGCATTGACCGGCAACTGGACTTATTCTTTGTCCGATCCTTCTCTACGGTCATCGCCACACCGTCACAGACACACTGCACTACGGTATGGTCGATAGTGATTTGATTATTTTCAAAATCAATCGCCTTCCAGCGCAAGCCCATGATCTCACTTCTCCGCAGGCCATAAAATGCCGCCATGAGGACCGGAAACTCACACGGGTCACCCTTGATCGCATCAAACAGCTCTTCCAGCTCAGAAATGCTGTAAAAGGAGCCGGTGTATTTTTGACCCTTGGGCCGCTCCACCTTGTTCATGGGATTGGCGATAATCAAATCGTGCTTCACCGCATACTTCATGGCTTTGTGGATGTTTGCGTGGAAGTGTTGGACAGTTGTACCCTTTAAATGCAGTTCATTGAAGCAGTAGCTGTAGAAATTCTCAATATCCAGCGCAGTAACATTTCTCAATGTTACGCCGAGCTCACGGAAGTACGGAGCGATTCTCTTTTTGACGTTATTTACATATCCCGCATATGTGTCTACCTCCACAGAGTTTTTGATGATGCCCAACCACTTGATCATATAGTCGGCGAAAAGAATGTCGCTGGCAATGGTCGTCTTGGACTTCGGCTCTGTATGAATCACCGTGTCCTCATAAGTGCATCTGGTCTTAGCCAGCAGTTCCTCAGCCTGCTTCATATTCTTTTTTCCGCCTTCCGGAATACCCGTAGCGATCCATTTTGTCTTTCGGGCGCCGGTGTCGGACCTCATATTCAGTACGATGTAGTAATAACCTTTCTTGGTTTGCAGATGACCCGCTACCATAATTACCTCCTTTTCCGTAGCGGCATAACCTATCTGCCAATGGCAGATTTATTATACCATTTGCCTGTTTTCTCTCCAATGCACTTCAAAACTTTATTTTGAAATCTGTGCGCCGATATTTTTAATACTCGCCAACCAGATATTCAATAATGCACACCTTGGGGATTTTGAAGGACTTGCCAATCTTGAGGTGCCGGATATCTCCGCACTCAAGCAGCTTGTAGGCCGTTTTCATACTGATGCCGCCTAACATGACGCACATTTGCTTTACGCTTACAACATCCGGGTATTCAGAGAAAATTTTTTCACGCCGCTTTTGAGCCATCGTATCTCCCTCCTCAGAAAGTATAAGGTTATTCTTTTCATATCGACAAAGCAGGAGATGCTCCCCGTTTTACCGGGAAGCATCTCCTTTGGCGTAGTCTAATGGTAGCATAAACTTTTCCGATAAAACAAGTAAGAAACTGCCGACAATCTCCCGACGTTTCGGAAAAAGAACGTCGGATTATGTAGATTTCATCCTCTGAAACTGTCGGCGTAGTCGTACATTTCGGCAAGGTGCTCGATAGCTGACTTCTTGATGCGCTCGATGGTACGCTCCGTCACATCAAAGTGCTTGGCCACCTGCACGGCAGGGGTTTTCTGAAAGCACAGGCGTGCGATCACATCTCCCTCGCGCTCATCGAGAAGAGAAACATAGAGCTTCAGCCGTTCCTGCTTGTGCTCCAGGGCGAACAGCTCCTCAGCGATGTTTTCTGCAGCCTCTGCGTTCAGCCGTTCGGCCTGCTCCTTGTAGTTCAGAGCAATATAGAGGGTCTTGTTGGATACACGGCCGGGCGTATGTCCCTGCCCGTCCCCGCGGGCGAAGTTCATGGCCTCCGCAATCTCATCGTCCGATACCATAACAGGCGTCTTCATTCTGTGCCGCAGCACCGCGATTCTCCATTCACGGTCACGGTATGTATCCAACAGTTCACGAACTTTCTTGATCATTTCAGCACTCATAATAATTTCCTTTCTTTTGTAGTTTTTGAATTGGACGAAGATGAGTGCTGATGGCGGAGAACGGCAACGGGGCTGGTCTCCATACAGACAAGCAAAACAAAAGGCACCCTTACGGGCATGATAGCCCGCAAAGATGCCTTGATGATACTTGGAGTTTTTGCAAGTGTCAGGATTCAAAAGTCCGCGGCTGCAAAGGAACGCAGCAGTGCCCGGAGGAATGGAAGGTTTGTGCGCAAGACCGGGAGGAACCCACAACAGTTCAACAAATTTCGAAAAAATGCGATAGAAATCGACATGAAAAAGGCCCGCGAAGAACAAGCTGTCCTCCGCAGAGCCATAAATCGAAGTCGATATTCTATTGTATTTTTCTACTCGAAACAGGTCATTTATCTACCTCCGTCCCCTCCGGGAAACGGGGGCTATCAGGGGCAATAGACGATTTATCGCTCTGCGCTGATGCCACCATTTCTATACCATGTATCACCACCCTTACTACTATTTTTCATTATAAACTACACTACCTTTGAATTATAGGATAATTTGTCGACAAAAAAGACATTTTAGTTTTTGCCGCTGAAATAGCCAAAAGACCGTAGAACCAAGAGATACACTGAGGAATATAGTTGGGAAATGGAAAAGGAGCGGGATTTCCCGCTCCTTTAAGAATGTGTCTTATTTGAGATATTCGGCGACCATATCCTTCAAAAGTTCCTCGCGATCAATGCGGGAAATCAAACTGCGTGCGCCATTATGGTTGGTGATATAGGTGGGATCTTCCGACAATATATATCCGACGATCTGACCAACCGGATTATAGCCCTTTTCCTTCAGAGCATCATATACCTGCATCACTCTCTGTTTGCGCATAGCCTGGTCCAACGCTCTCACCTCGTTCAAAGCATACCATAAATCGAGAAAAAAGCAACTCC
>CAYYLZ010000121.1:0-3185 GCA_964472725.1 uncultured Oscillospiraceae bacterium | reverse complement strand
CGCCGGCGGCAACGATAGCTTCCTCAATAGCTGCAACAAGAGCGGCAGTGGGGCGGCCGTAGCCCTCGATGCCCTCGTACCATACGCGGTATGCGCAGGTGATCTCACTGGGGCAGGCGGCTACGATTTCCTTTACCTTGGCTGCAAGCTGGGCAGGAGTCATCGTCTGAGTACCTTCCGGATTACGAAATGTAAAATTCATCATCCATCCTCCTTCTTTATGAGTATAACTTTTATATAAAACTAAATTAGGGAACGCAAATTAAATGAATTGCCTTTGGCATGAATTGAAATTATGGATTTCATGAATTGCTGTCGCATGAATTGCCCTGCGGGCATCAAGGATTACATCATTCATGAAGCGTAGCTTCAATTCATGGCGCAAAGCGCCAGTTTTATTCTGCCATAAAGTCGTGATCCTCGATGGGGAGCTGGCCGATGCTGTCAAGGAAGTTGATAATTCCCTGCTCGGCGGCCACCATGACGCCCATGAAGTCCATTTCGGGGCCGAACTCTATTTCAAAGAGCTGGTCGCAGTTATCGGCAAGGCTCTTTATCATAGCCCTGTGCACATCGTTTATCTCAAACGCCTTGTGGCGGCCTTCCTCAGCGGCCAGGGGGTGAATAAAGCACTCGTACATATTCCGGTAGACGAAGGTGTACATTACCTCGTTGCCGGAAAGGACGCCGACCATCTTGCCGGCCTCTATGGAGCGCATCATCTTCTCGCCCTTTTTCTCGAGGGGGCCTATGCGAACATCGTTCTCGTGACCGGGCTCGGGCTTGTACGCCTTGGGAGCGGCGGGCTTCTTTTTTTTCTTCTTTGCTGTGGAAATAGTGACCACTCCTTTCTTTTGGGCGCACCTAAGGGCGCACTGTGATACAGTACACTCAATTTATAATATATTAAACAGCGGACGATGTCAATAAAATGTTCCGTAATTTTATGCTTTGCTCGCCTGTATTAATTTTCAATTTCCCCGACACAAGGCTTGGATAAAGAATTGTTTTGTGGTAAGATATTAATTGATAATTGAGAATTATTTATGTAGATTTTGCGTTTCGCGTATTGTCGTTTCTGCGACGGTTTTCTATATATTTCTTGTAGGGCTGAGGCCTGCCTCAGCCGCTGTATGACTACCACCGCAGCAAACAACGCACTGATTAAATCGCAAGTATTCTCAATTCTCAATTAAAAAGGAGGCGGAAAAGTATGATAAACGAGGCGGCGATACGCTGCTTTCTCACTCTTTGCGAAACGCTCAGCTTCACGGAAACGGCGAAGCGTCTGTTCATGACCCAGCAGGCGGTGAGCAAATACATCGTCAAGCTGGAGGAAGACCTTGGCTTCAAGCTCTTTATCCGCACCCATCACTACGTGATGATGACCAAGGCCGGCGAAAACTACTATGAGCTTTTCCGCCGCTTCCGCAGCGATTTCCTCGACACAGCCGAGAATACCCGCCGCTATTACAGTCAGCAGTTCAACTCCCTGCGGGTGGGCTACCTCGAGTGGCTGGAGATTTCCGCCGGCGTTACCGCGGCGCTGAAAACCGTGCTTGCCAAGAACGCGGATATGAAGGTAACTATCGAAAAATACCCCCAGCAGGAGCTTAACGAGCTGTTTTTCCTGCGCAAGCTTGACCTTATCATCACCTACGCCGAGTTCGCCCCCAAGGGCGTCGGCATAAAGAAGCTGAAAGCTTTGGAGACCCCGCTGGTGCTGCTGGTCTCCCCCGACAACCCCAAGGCCGTCGAGGGCGCCACGGCGGCGGATTTCCGCACGGAGCCTTTCATCAAGGCCGCTGCCAGCCGCGAGACCCTTTCCGAAAGCCGCAGCCGAGCACGCCGCCAGTGCAGTGAGCTGGGCTTCACCCCCTCCGAAATAATCATCTCCCCCAACCTCGAGTCGGCCTACATGGCCACCGAGCTGGGTCAGGGTGTGCTGGTATCCACCATGCTCAGCCGCATGAGCCTCCACAGCGAGCTTATCGCCTATCCCGTCGGCAAAAGCGAGGAGCTGCAGTGCTTCTGGCACGAGGATCAGGAGAACCCGGCGGTGAAGGAATTCGCCGAGCTGCTGGAAAATTCGTACTGAGAAAGGCAGAATGACATGAACATTCCCACATACGCGCTGGTGGCCTATTCCAATTCCGGCAAGACCACCTTTCTCGAAAAGCTCATTCCCCAGCTGAAAAGCCGCGGCCTGCGGGTGGCGGTCATAAAGCACGACGGCCACGACTTCCAGCTTGACAAGGAGGGCAAGGACAGCTGGCGCATAACTCAGGCAGGTGCCGACGTGACCGCCATCGTATCGAAAACTCACGCCGCCATTATGGAAAACCGCCCGGTGGAGTTCGACAGCATCGTGGAGCGGATAACGGACGTGGACCTGCGCATAATCGAGGGCGGCAAGCATGAAGGGTGGCCCAAGATAATGCTCTACCGCGTGGCCGCAGGCAAGCCCATGGCAGCCGAGCCCGACGAATGCTTCGCCGTCGTCACCGACGCGGATATAAGCTGCCGCGTCCCCGTTTTCGGCCTCGACGATGCCGCCGGTCTTGCGGAGCTTATTTGCCGCGACATCGGAAAATGAAATGGAATATGTGAAACGAAAAACCACCGACTGAAAGGCTACGATTACGGCAGTTCGGGTTACTACTTTGTTACTATCTGCACCTGCAATAAAATGAAGCTGCTTTCCACTGTAGTGAGCGCCGCCATCGGCGCTCCGTGCCCGGTCAGATTGACTGAGCTGGGGCGAAAAGTGGCTGAATGTTGGTACAGAATGGAGCGTCTTGACGATAATGTGAGGATAGACAAGGTCATATTCATGCCAACCATTTATGATACGGTACTGCGAAGTCAGGAGTATTATAACAGGGCATGGCAATACATTGATGACAATCCCGCAAAATGGCGGGAGGATAAGCTTTACATGGAATAATATCCCCCCACCATATACATATATAATATATAACACACAAAGGACATAAGCCGTCTTGGACAGCTCATGTCCTTTCGCCGTTCCTGCCGCCGCTTTAGTAAACATTCATCGCCCTGTCCATTTTCCGGAAGAATTTGCCAAATTTTTTCAAAAAAAAAAAAAAAAAAAAAAAAAAAAAAAAAAAAAAAAAAAAAAAAAGATTTTAAAGAAAAACAAAAAAAATTTCCTGCTTATTAAA
>CAYYLZ010000120.1:0-3309 GCA_964472725.1 uncultured Oscillospiraceae bacterium | reverse complement strand
TAATTGAAGCTGTCGCTGTTGCGGGAAAATTCCCACGCGGCCTTATCAATGGAAAGGTCGTAAACCGTATCGCTCATGGCTTCGGCGAGAGGGCCTTCGTTCACGATAAAGCTATCGTCAAAATTCTTATAAAGCAGACTGAATTTCATTTAGACCCCTCCCTTCACTTTACAAAGCGTGCGCGGAGCGCATCTGCGGTAAGGCCGTATTTTTTAAGAATATCGAGAGCAAAGGAATCGGATGCACCGCGGCGGCGCTCGATCCTGTATGTTCTGCGGTTCTCGTCGCTCTCGTCAACGATTACACTGAGGAACGGTATCTTGGTATTACCAACACCATGCTGGTGAGTAATATAGATACCGAATGCGCCCTTGTCAAAGAGGTAGTCAGCCAGCTTACCGGTAAGGTCGGTAGCTATCTCTTCATTGGTGGTGGAATAGGTTTCGTTGAGCAGTACCAGTGCGTCGGAAACATCATTTGCAAGGATTTCCTTGACGCGGCTCTGCTCATCGGCGAAACGACCGTCGCCGTCAAAGCGTTCATCTCTGGGGAAATGAGTGTATACGCCGCTAATGGGATAAAGCTCGGCGCTGTTACAGACCAGCGGGCATCCGCAAAGGAACATTATAGCGGTTATACCAACTGCTCGCAGATAAGTGGTCTTACCGCCGCCGTTAGCACCGGTGAGGTAGCAGAAAGGCTCCTCGGCGGTAAACTCAACATCGTTGGGAACGATATTGACTACATCCTTGGCAATAAGGGAAATATCTCTTGCGCCGCGTATAATGAACTTCTTTTCGTCGGAGACAGAAGGCCAGCAAACGGGCATACCCATAGCCTTGACGCGATCTATGATTTCGGATACTTCAAGGTAGAAGTTCAGTTCGGAACGGTATTGAAGAATACTGCTGTCATAAAAGCCGGAGAATTCTTCATAGAACTCCTTGAACAGTTTAAAGGACTCGGGATAGAGGGTTGCAAGGCCGTTGATTATTCTGGGCTTGATTTTTATGGAAACATCATGCTTTTCACGCAGGTCAGGTATACCAAGGTCCTTTGCGCACTTCTTGATACGGGACACGATTGTAGTCTCGTCTTCGATGCGGATATGCATGGTATCACCCTTAAGGCGCAGGCAGTTGATTCTTACAAGGTCGGACTTGGGGAAATTGAGACTGGTTATCTCCTCCGCTTTGCGGCACTCTTCCCTATCAAATTCCTTCTTGAAGAAACTTACAAAGCGCTCAAGGAAAAATCCGCTGCCGGTGGTTTTTGCGGCGTTGCGGAAAAACTTCATCTCCGCGTTAAGCAGATTGAAATAAAGATAGTTGCGCTCATTGTCACACTTGGCAGTCTTATAGGCTGCGTCCAGCCTATATACCTCTTCTATATTGCGGGCAAGTAGCTTAAGCTGAAAGCGGATATCCTTATTGTCAAGAACACGGAACAGCTCCTGTCGGATAGGAATATCCTCAGGAGTACCCGCCGTTGTCATGGCGGAAATAGCCTCATCACTGAGAAGCAGATCAAGTTTCAAATCATCAAAGGTATCGCGTTCAATGTGTGTCTGGGACGGTGCTGCGGTAAATAACAAACTTGGATAAGTCATGATATATATCGTTCCTTCCGGATTTTTTTCGCAATTATCGCTATTTATTTGAATATAATAACACAACTACAGGAAAATTGAAAGGATTAGTTGCTCCTTGCAAGCTAATCTTCACAAAAACTTAATAAAGCCTGGGCAATCCTATGAGCTATACAGATGCGGTAAAAAACGCTGTGGAAACCATAGCCGCCGACGGTGTGACCATTACATACCCCAGCGGGCACACAGACACTATCGAAACGGCAACGCTTCGAGCTGTGCGCACCGGAGTTTCGCAGGCCACGGCAGCGATAACGGACGCACGCATGGACGAAATGAACTGGGATATTATCCTGGTATCGTCGCATTTGGGTGCACGTGTCACCGACGCTGAGGATTATACAAACCACAGCTGGTGGCAAGGTAAGTTTTACAGCAAGAGCGGGAAAGACCCGCGCTTCCCTCCCTTCGATGTTTGCGGCATGGGCAATGTGCAGGGCATACACGGCGCGAATTGCCGTCACCATCATATGCCCGGCGACGGTGAGTTTAATCCCTTTGAGGATTATGACAGCGAGGAAAACCGCAAGCAGTACGAATTAGATCAGCGGCAGAGAGCACTTGAGCGCCGTATACGCAAGACCAAGCGAGAGACCATGGCAGCGAAAACCGCTATGAAGAACGGCGATGAAGCTACCAAAGCGGAAATGCAAAAGCTCTATGAGCGCAAGGCTGCTCTGCTGCAGAAGCAGAACAAGGCTTATAACGATTTCTGCAAGGATAACGGCTTGAAGCGCCTGCAAGACCGCCTGCACGTTTCCGGGTGGAATAGAAGCCAAGCCAGCGCGGCAAGTGCAGCGGCGCGGAAGAAGCAGGCGGTTTACAGTTCAGAAGACTTACCCAATAAATCTTCGACAACTCTTACGAACACCTCTGTGGAAGTAAATAAAATGTTGGCTGGCTATAATTTGCGGGATAGTAAGTGGAGCGGAAACACTATCATAAAAAAGGCGAAAAGCATGCCCGGCGCAATGGGCAGAAAAGAATGGAATTGCGACATTACATTGCGAGAAGATGCGGGGTTTAAAACTGTAGTCCATGAGCATTTGCATGCACGGTCTATAAGCTATTACGATGAACAAACTTACATTGTCCATCAAAAAGCAGAAGAAGCAACAGTAGAGTTGTTTGCTCAGGAAATATGTCGACAAAACAATATCCCTTTTCGCCCGGCTTATGTTGAAGCTGTTCAAAAACTTCAAATTATCAACTCAATTACCGAACATGGCAGCCTATTTGATTTTTCAAAAGAATTGTTTGACATTTCTCTTCCTAACAGATATAGTTGGCTTAGAGAAAAAGCCGACAATCTTATAGCAACAAACAAATTATCTGCCAAAACTACAGATAGTTTGAATGAAGCGGTTGAATACTTTGCAGGAAAGGTTGAGTATAGTGGCTAATCGTTTTCAACGCCTTATAGATGACATAATGACGCTTGACCATACTGCGGAAGAATGGGCAAGTTTAAAAACGGATTTTGACAACGCAATGGCTGTGGCGACCGAGGAAGAAGAGCAAGCATTTATAGATAGCGGAGCAGGTGAGGCCGTATACATGGCAAGTTTTAACCATTAAAGCAATTACCCGGGTATTTGCGGGTGGTTGCTTTTTTCACGCCCAAATTTAATACACAAGAGCTGAGGATAGCCCCTCGGCTC
>CAYYLZ010000119.1:589-3314 GCA_964472725.1 uncultured Oscillospiraceae bacterium | reverse complement strand
ACGAACTGGTGGCAGGGGAAAAGCTCGCCCCAGGGGGTAACGGCAAGGTACTCGGTACCGGAGCCGCAGCCGGAAATACGCTTATAAATGCAGGGACCGTGGGCAAGGTCTATCATATAATGATAGAAGGTGATGGGTTTGCCCTCTTTCTCCCTGCGGAGCATTTCCTTGGCGAGAATTTCATACTGCTCGAAAAGCTTGGGCAGATCCTCTTCGGTAAGTGCGTAGGGATCGGAAGGGTCGCAGACAACGGGCTCCATGCTCAGCTCGGTGAAGCCAAGGTCGGCCATGTGGAAAAGGTCCTCGGTGAAGTCCACGTTGTTGTGGGTAAAGGTACCACGGACGTAATAACCCTCGCCGTTGCGGCTGTCCACCAGCTTTTTGAACTTGGGAACTATCTTATCGTAGCTGCCCTCGCCTGCCATGTTCTTGCGCAGGCGGTCATGGACTTCCTTGCGTCCGTCAAGGCTGAGGACTACGTTGTGCATTTCCTTATTGCAGAAGTCAATAACGTCGTCGTCAATAAGCACACCGTTGGTGGTAAGGGTAAAGCGGAAGCGCTTATGGCACTCCTGCTCTCGGCTGCGTCCGTATTCCACCAGTTGCTTGACAACATCCCAGTTCATGAGAGGCTCGCCGCCGAAGAAGTCAACTTCAAGGTTTACTCTGGTGCCGGAATTCTCAATAAGGAAATCCAACGCACGCTTGCCCACCTCAAAGCTCATCAGCGCGCGGTCGCCCTGATACTTGCCCTGACTTGCAAAGCAATAATCGCAGTTGAGGTTGCAGGTATGGGCCACATGCAGACACAGCGCCTTGATAACGTCGTTCTTGGTCTTGAGGATATCCGCCTTGTCGCTGTAAACGTCCTCGGCAAAGAGCAGGCCCTCGTCTTTGAGTGCCTGAACGTCATCGTAGCAGGCTTCCAGCTCTTCGGAGGGCAGCTGGGGATACCTCTCTGCCATCTGCTCCAGCACCTGCTGACGGGTATTACCCTCGAACAGGGCGATAAGGTCGTAAGCCACCTCGTCCACAGAGTGAACCGAGCCGCTGTAAACGTCTATAACAATATTGTAGCCGTTGAGCTTATACTGATGTATCATATAGGTTTTCCACCTCATTACAGAGAATAAAACAGAATAAAAGAGGCTGTATAAGACAGCCTCTTTTTATGCATTTTAAAAAGGATCAGTGTTCACAAACCTGATTGGCAACGCCGCAGGAGGTCTTGCAGGCAGACTGGCAGGAGGTCTGGCACTCGCCGCAGCCGCCGTCTACGAGGCTGCCTCTGAGGTTACGGGTACCGAGGGTCTTTATTCTTCCGGTGGAAGTGTTCTCACAAGCCTGGTTTGCAACGCCGCAAGAGGTCTTGCAGGCAGACTGGCAGGAGGTCTGGCACTCGCCGCAGCCGCCGTCCACGAGGCTGGAGTTGAGATTTCTGGTGTTGAGGGTGTTTATTCTGTTCATAGTCGAAAACTCCTTTTTAGAAAAGTGTTATAAACAAAGTCATATACAGTTATTTTACAATATTCCCGCAGGATGTCAAGAGTTCAAGGCTTTTTCAGCACATATATTTTTTCCGGCAGGGCAGAAAAACTGCTTTTCATGCTTATTCCGGCCTGCTCACGGCTCTCTATAAGGCCGCGAAATCCTCCGCCGATGACCTCGCCGGGTATCAGCAGGGGTACGCCCGGCGGATATGCCCACACATATTCGGCGCTGACACGCCCCTCCGCTTCGCCAATGCTCACGCACTCCCGTTCCATGGCGGAGGCTTCCCAGCTATAACAGCGGCGCTCCGGCGGCGTCATAGCGGGACACTTCGCTCCTTCCACGGATTCAAGTATGCTGTCTATCTCAATAAGGGCGGCGGCGAATCTCAGGATATTTTCCTCAGTATCGCCCATTCCGGTCATGGCTATAACATAGTCCGCGGCGGCCATTTCCAGCTCGATGGAATAAGATTCCCGCAGACGGCGCATAAACTCCCGCCCCGTGATATTCGTGCCGCGGGTGCTGACGACCAGCTTTGACGGGTCGAGAGCATACATCTCATCGGTTTTCTCAATAATATGCAGACGGCGCAGTTCGGCGGTTCCACGGTGGAAAAGCTCGAGATTGCGCTGCCATTTATCGAACAGCTCCGCGCCTTTTTCTTCCACCAAGCGCACGCAGTCATCGATGGAGGCCATGAGCAGATAGGACGGGCTGCTGGTCTCGAAAACGGCAAGGCTTCGCGCCAGCTTTTCCGCGTCCACCCTTTCGCTGCGGACATGGACGATGGCGGTTTGGGTAAGGCTGGGCAGGGTCTTATGCAGGCTCTGCACCACTATATCCGCCCCCGCGCGGACAGCCCCGCCGGGGAATCCCGCGCCGAAGCCGAGATGCGCTCCGTGAGCCTCGTCAACTATAAGCGCCGCGCCCCGCTCATGGGCGGCGGCAGCTATGGCGGCAACGTCGCTGACCACGCCCTCATATGTAGGGCTGGTTATGATAACAGCCTTCGCCCCGGGATGCTCATCAAGCATTTTCTCCACCGCTTCAGGTGTCACGATGCAGTCCGTGCCGGTAAATTTCTCCCGCTCCGGGAAAAGGAAATGGGGCCTTGCCCGGCGCAGCTCAAGAGCATTATACACAGATTTATGGCAGTTTCGGGCGCAGATAAGCTCATCTCCGTTCTCCAGCGCCGCGAACACTGCGGCGAGGATACCGCCGGTGGAGCCGT
>CAYYLZ010000119.1:0-579 GCA_964472725.1 uncultured Oscillospiraceae bacterium | reverse complement strand
AGAAGAACGAGCGCTCTGCTCCCCAAAGGCGGGCGGCGCGCTCCATACCTTCGGCGAGCACGCCGTCGGCGTCATGGAGGTCGTCAAAGCCGTTTATCTCCGTTATGTCGATATCCGCGCCAAGGCGCTGGAGGTAGTCCGCCAGCGTGACATTGCGCTTATGCCCCGGCATGTGCATGGGCACAGCGCCGGGGCAGTAGTCATTAAGTTTTTTCAGCAGTCCCTCAAATCTTGTCATTGCTGCCAAGGACGTTGATTATCTTGTGCTTTACCAGATCCTTTACATTCTGGCGGCCGGGCTTCAAATAGGCTCTGGGGTCAAAATCGGCAGGATTGTTATATATATGCTCGCGCACGCCGGCAGTCAGCGCCAGACGCAGATCGGAATCTATATTTATCTTGCAGACTGCCATCTGGGCAGCCTTGCGGAGCTGATCCTCGGGCACGCCGAGAGCGTCGACGAGAGCGCCGCCGTTTGCATTGATGGTCTGCACATATTCCTGAGTAACGGAGGACGCGCCGTGGAGCACTATGGGGAAGCCGGGCAGACGCTTGGATATCTCTTCGAGAATGTCAAAG
>CAYYLZ010000118.1:0-3494 GCA_964472725.1 uncultured Oscillospiraceae bacterium | reverse complement strand
CCGTGCCCTTCAGCTCTGTCTGCCACTTAAGGTTGGCATCGGTGGCGGCCTTGGCAAATACGTCGGTCAACTGGGGGGCGGTGTGGTCGGTTGTCCCGCTCAGGGTCAGCTTGGTGGCGTCGCCCCATGTGGTTGACGGGATATAATCGCTCCATGTACGGTTGCTGGAGGGATAAAACAGCTGAGGTGACAAGCCGTAAAATACGTGGCGTTCCACGGTGGGCTTGTTTCCGGTGAATTTTACGACTTCCAGGTTGGTATATTTGAATACTTCATATCCAAGCGAAGTCAGGTTCTTGCCGAAGGAGATAAGAGTCAGCCCGCTGTATCGGAAAGCGTTATCGCCGATTGTTTCCACACTGTCGGGCAGGGTGGCGACCATGAGGGCGGAGCAGCTGCCAAAGGCTGATTTGCCAATTGTTTTCAGTCCGCTGCCAAAGTGCACTGCAGCCAGCTTGTAGCAGTTGACGAATGCAGACTCACCGATGGCGGTTACGCTGTCCGGAATAGTGATTTCGGTCAGAGAAGAACAGGAATCAAATGCGCGGTAACCGATTTCGGTCACGCCTTCGGAAAGGGTGATTTCGGTTAAGGCAGAACAGAATCTGAACACCTCACTGTTGATCTTTGTAATGCCGCTGCCCAGCTTTACGGACTGCAGATTTTTGCAGTAATAAAACCCGCATTCGCCGATTTCGGCAACACTGTCGGGAATGGTAACATCGGTCAGGGCAGAGCAGTAAGAGAACGCGTATTCACCGATTTCGGTCAGCTTTGCGGGAAGGTCAATTTCGCTCAGGACGGAGCAATAAGCAAAAGCATAGCTGCCGATGGCGGTGACGCTGTTGGGGATATCGATAGTTTCCGTGCGACGGAACTCATTGAATGCGTAGTCGCCGATGTTGGTAAGGCCTTCGGGCAGCGCAACGGCGGAGATGTAATGAGCGTACATACCCCAGGGAGCCTTGCCTTCAAAATCCGCCATGGCGCCGCTGCCCTCGATGGTCAGCACGCCGTCCAGCGTAAGTGTCCACTCAAGGTTCGTGCCGTAGGGGTCTTCCTCGGTCACCTCGCCGCAGTATGCGGAGTCTACTACGCCGATTTTGTTCACGTCTTTCCAAAGGACATCGTCGCCGCCGTAGGTGGCGTTTTCAGTGCCGTCCATGCTTGCCTCGCTCCAGCCGGAAGCATAGTCGGGATAGGTGCAGAGCAGCTCCGAGCCGGCAAATGCACTCTCGGCAAATGTGGGGGCGTCGCCCTCAAAGTGAAGCCACAAAACACTGTCGCCGCCAAAAGCCCCGTCGGACACAGACTCCACCGAGGCGGGGAGCGTTACACGCTGAAGATAAGCCTGATATTCAAAGGCAGCGCCGGCGATTTTGGTTACACCGTCAGGAACGGTATAGTCCGTGCCGGACTTTACGGAGGGGTACTGTATCAGCGCGTCGGGAACCATGACCGTGGTACCGTCGGTGATATTCTTCTCCTC
Organism: uncultured Oscillospiraceae bacterium; assembly: GCA_964472725.1. Lineage (GTDB taxonomy): Bacteria > Bacillota > Clostridia > Oscillospirales > Oscillospiraceae > RGIG6375. The sequence goes on along the minus strand of CAYYLZ010000118.1, from coordinate 2,005 downwards.
GCGGGCCTTAAACAAAACCCCGTCCACTGCGCAGAAGTTCTTGTTCCCGTTTTCTACGGTAAAGGCCTCTACCAGCGGGTTGCAGCCAAAGGCACCGATACCAATATCGGTGATGGAGGCGGGAATGGTAATGGTCAGCAGCCGGGGGGTCTCTTCCTCGTCCTCACTGCGGTAGGCTGTGTAGAAGGCACCCATACCGATGGAGGTAACGGTGGAGGGGATCTCCACAGGCTCGGTCGCGGCGAGAGCGCCGAAGAACGCAAAGTCGCCGATGTGGGTCAGTCCCTCGGGCAGGCTCACGGTGCGGATATATCCCTGATCAAACCAAGGGGGGAAGGAGTCCGGGGAGTAATCCATCATGGCGCCGCTGCCGCCGATGGTCAGAGAAAGGCAGAAGTCGATAAGCTCGCCGCTTTCGTCATATACTTCTTCCTCGGACAGCAGCCAGTACAGGTTTTCGTCGGGCGCACCGTCGCCGTCAGCGTCGGCTCCGCAGAAGCCGCTGATCATGGTCCATGTCAGGTCGGCTGCGCCGTAGAGCTTGTCGGGAGCCGCCACGGAGTCCCAGCCGTACATATCGGAAAAGTAATAGACACGCACGCCGCTCAGTCCGGAGAACGCACTGTTGCCAAGGGCGGGCGCGTCACCGTCAAAACGAATGGTCTGCAGGGCGGTGCAGCCCGCGAAGGCGGCGTCCGTCACCGAGGTCACGGCGTATTCGATAACCACGTTGGTGATCTCGGCAGCGTATACGCTCCAGGGCGCGGTTTCGAAGTCGGCCATTTCGCCCTTACCGGAAATGGTAAGGGTGCCGTCCTCGGTCAGAACCCATGTCAGGCTGTCCGTGAACTCGCCGCCGGCGCTTTCGTCGCCGGGGCCGCAGTCACCGGAGGCAACAACCTTGTTGCCGGAGTCCGTGCCGCCGGCTACGTCGACGGGAGTTTCCTCGCCACCGACGAGTTCGCCACCGACGAGTTCACCGCCGGCTACGTCGCCGCCGATACCGCCGGTATCTTCCTCCGCCGCAAGAGCGGTGGCAGGAACCATGCCAAGCAGCATCACTAAAGCCAAAAACAAGCTGAGCAGTCGTTTTTTCATGTTACTATTCTCGCTTTCCTGAGTTTCCGTACCCCTTCGGATTTTGTACGCTGGGCAACTCATTTCATGGGCGTAATAACCCATTATATTCCATTATAATGATACCATGTTAAACGGCTCGACGCAACAGAAAAACTGCTCTGCAGCGGTGACTTTTTTGCGGGCGGCATTATTGGGACAGCTTGCGAATATGCTTATCCAAGGAGATGATGAATGTGATAAAAAAGGGAAAAGCAAAGGAAAAGGCCGCCTTTCGGGGCGGGGTGCTGGTGATGAACAGGCGGCGGCTGGCTGTTATGGCGGGTATCGCGGCGGTGGTGGCGGTGTTCTGCGCGGTGTGCAGCCCGCGGGTGGTGGGCGCCTCGGCAACGGCGCGGCGGCTGCCAATATACTGCGTGGCCCGGGACGACAAAGCCTGCTCCCTGACCTTCGACGCCGCATGGGGCAACGAGGATACTGGGCAGCTTATCGAAATTCTCGAGCGGTATAAGGTCAAGGCCACCTTTTTCGTGGTGGGCGACTGGGTGGAGAAGTACCCCGAGTCGGTGAAGGCGCTGCATGACGCAGGGCATGAGGTAATGAACCATTCCGATGACCACGCCCATTTCACCCAGCTTTCCGCGGAGAACGTGGTGGCCAATATCAACGCCTGTAACGACAAGATAGAGGCCGTGACGGGCGTGCGCCCCACCCTGTTCCGCGCGCCCTACGGCGAATATGACGATAAGGTCATCGCCGCCGTGGACGGCATGGGCGTGAAGACCATTCAATGGGATGTGGAAGCACTGGCAGCGGTTGGAACCCCGCATGACGCGGGGGTTTTTGATAATATCAAATCCCGGAGGGATTGGCGGGTGTTCGTAAAACAGTTAAACCAAAAATTTAACTATTTTACGGCATCTGTCAG
>CAYYLZ010000117.1:0-3731 GCA_964472725.1 uncultured Oscillospiraceae bacterium | reverse complement strand
GGGGTCGAGACCCTCGTTGCCTATCCAGCGCACCTCCTGATAAGGCAGGGCGCGGCGGCGCACGTCGGTGGAATACTCGCTCTTAAGGCGGTATTCGAGAACCTCGAACTGCAGAACGCCGACAACGCCCACGATGACCTCTTCCATACCGCTGTGAGGCTCGCGGAAAATCTGAATGGCGCCCTCCTGAGCTATCTGCATGATGCCCTTCTCGAACTGCTTGCGCTTCATGGTATCGATACGCTCAACGGCGGCGAAATGCTCGGGCGCGAAGGTGGGGATACCCTCGAACTGCACCTTCATGCCCTTAGAGCAGACGGTGTCACCGATGGAGAAGATACCGGGGTCGAACACGCCGATGATGTCGCCGGCGTAGGCCTCCTCGATAATCTCGCGCTCCTGAGCCATCATCTGCTGAGGCTGAGCCAGCTTCAGGGTCTTGCCGCCCTGAACATGGAGATATTCCTCGCTGCGCTGGAATTTGCCGGAGCAGATACGCATAAATGCGATGCGGTCGCGGTGAGCCTTGTTCATATTGGCCTGAATTTTGAAAACAAAGGCGGAGAAGCGCTCGTCGAAGGGGTCAACAATATCGTCCTCGGTGGCGCGGGCAAGAGGCGCGGTGGTCATCTCAAGGAAGCAGTTGAGGAACTGCTCAACGCCGAAGTTGGTGAGAGCAGAGCCGAAGAACACGGGGCTGAGGCGGCCGCGGCGCACCTCGTCCAAATCAAACTCGTAGCTTGCGCCGTCCAGCAGCTCAATATCGTCAACGAGAGTCTTTCGCAGGTTCTCGCCGATGAGATCGTCAACCTGCTCAGCGTCGCTGAGATCACATTCGATGGCCTTAATGCGGTTCTGTCCCCGGTGGAACTCGTTGAAGGCAAGGATAGCCTTCTTCTCGCGGTCGTAAACGCCCTTGAAGTCGATACCGCAGCCGATAGGCCAGTTCATAGGATAGGTGCCGATGCCGAACTCCTTCTCCAGCTGCTCAATAAGCTCATAGGGGTCGCGGGCTTCGCGGTCCAGCTTGTTGATAAAGGTGAAGATGGGAATATGGCGCATGGCGCAAATCTTGAAGAGCTTGCGGGTCTGAGGCTCGATACCCTTTGCCGCGTCGATGACCATTACGGCGCTGTCAGCAGCCATGAGGGTACGGTAGGTGTCCTCGGAGAAGTCCTGATGGCCGGGGGTGTCAAGAATGTTGATACAGTAGTCCTTGTACTCAAACTGCATAACGGAGGAGGTGATGGAAATACCTCTCTGCTTCTCCAGCTCCATCCAGTCGGAAACGGCGTGGCGAGCCGTGGCCTTGCCCTTAACGGAGCCGGCCAGCTGTATTGCGCCGCCGTAAAGAAGCAGCTTTTCTGTAAGCGTGGTCTTACCGGCGTCGGGATGCGAGATTATCGCAAACGTACGGCGGCGACCGATTTCTTTTTTCATGTCACTCACTATGTTATCTTCCTTTGGAAAGTATTTTTTAATGTCAGGAATTGAGCCTGTATTACATTGGAATATCCTCTTTTGGAACGTATTTTTTTAATCACAGCAAATAATGTTATCATAAGCTTTCCCCAAAAGCAAAGGTTTTGCGGAAATTTCTCAAAAAATTACACGCAATTGACATATATACCCGCCGTGGGATATAATTCAAGTATACAATTTATAATTAAAAATCAGTACTGCCCTGCATATCAGCGGAGCGCAGAGGGCGGCGCTCCCTACAATTCCACCGTCATCCAGAGGGCGAAGCCCGAAGGATCCCACATTCGTTTGATTCCTTGTCGTTACATCGTACCATTCAACCGGGGAATTCCTCGCAGGCTCGGAATGACGCATTGTGGTGTCGAAGGCGGCGCTTCCTCGCAAATAAATCCCCGCACGAAACCACGAAACATTTTCAATTCTCATCCGGAGGTACACATTATGCGAGAAAATCCTTTCCGTCCCGGTGACCGGGCGGTACATTTCAAGCGTTGGCTTGCAGACGCGGACGCTCTTGCAGCGGAGCCAATGCTCTATCTTTACGAAATAATCGGCGAGGCCGAGCACACCGAGACCGGTGAGTCCCTGATGGTCTACCGTCCCCTTTACGGCAAATCGAAGCTCTACGCCCGTCCGCTGGAGATGTTCCTGTCCGAAACCGACCGGGAGAAATATCCCGAAGCGGAGCAGAAGTACAGATTTGAAAAGTATGAGGGGTAAGTGCGCAAATATAACGTAAATGCCTATCTTTCACCTCCCCCGGAGATTGCCACGTCGCTTCGCTCCTCGCAATGACATAATTTTAGTCTTTACCGTTGTTCCTTACAACGAATAAATCTATAATCCACCACCGCACCCATAATTCTCAATTCTCAATTATCAATTAACTAACGGAGGTACATATTATGACATTTATGGAGCTTGCAAAGTCCCGCTATTCCGTACGCGGCTTCAAGGACACTCCCATTGAGGAGGAAAAGCTGGCCGCTATTCTCGAGGCCGGACGCATCGCCCCCACCGCCTGCAACAACCAGCCCCAGCACATCTACGTCGCAAAAAGCGCCGAAGCGGTCGCCAAGATGAGAACCATCTCCCCCTGCACCTACAACGCACCCGTTATCCTCGCCATCTGCTACGACGCAAATGTTCAGGCCGCCAACTTCGGCGAAATGGACGCTTCCATCGTCTGCACCCACATGATGCTCGAGGCATGGGAGCAGGGCATCGGCTCCTGCTGGGTCGGCATGTTCAACGCCGAGGAGCTGGTCAAGGCTTTCGACCTGCCCGAGAACATTCGCCCCGTGGCACTGCTGCCCATCGGCTACGCTGCCGAGGGCGTACAGCCCGCACCTCTCCACACCGCTTACAGAGATTACGCGGATACCATCACCGAGCTGTAACGGCTTCTGCACATTATTTTCATAGCAGGCACTCAATTAAGGCTTCTCCCTTGAGGGGAAGGCTGACCATTTCTTGACCGCAAGCAACAATTCTTCAACAAACGAAAACCGCCGTGTCCTTGTGACACGGCGGTTTTTCATATCATCAAATCATCAATTCGCTGACCAAATCGGCATACTCGGCGGGATCCTCGATCTTCGCGTCGGAAAGGAGCAGGGACTGGAAGTACAGCAGCTTTGCGTACTTTGCGGCTCTGTCCTTATCGGCCTCGTAGGCTGCCTTCAGTGCGTCGAACACCTTATGCTCACCGTTGAGCTCCAGCACGCGCTCGGCTTTGACCTTTTCGCCCGCACCGGGAACGGTGTTGAAATATCTTTCCATCTCAAGGCTGATGGGACCCTGAACGCCAAGGCAGACGGCGGAATTCTTCAGCTTGTGGGACAGCTTGACGGCAACGACCTCGCCGTTCAGGCTGTCCTTGACGAAGTCAAGAAGCTCCTTGTTGTCGGCTTCCTTCTTTTCGGTCTCTTCCTTGTTTTCCTCGCTCTCGATGCCAAGATCCTCGGCGTTGACGCTGCGAAGCTCTTTGCCCTCGTACTCGCCCAGCATGTTCATTACGAACTCGTCGGGGTCCTCGGTCAGGTACAGGATACCGTAGCCCTTTTCGCGGATAGGCTCAGCCTGGGGCAGCTTGTCCAGCTTGCTTATGCTCTCGCCGCAGGCGAAGTAGATATACTTCTGTTCCTCGGGCATTTCCTTAACGTAATCGGCCAAAGAAACCATCTTGCCGGCGGTGGAGGAATAGAACATGAGCAGATCCTTGAGCAGCTCGCGCTTCATGCCGTAGT
>CAYYLZ010000116.1:0-3904 GCA_964472725.1 uncultured Oscillospiraceae bacterium | reverse complement strand
GCAGATCGGTGGCAAAGGGAATATTTTTATCGTCCTCCATAATATCAATGTTATTGCGCAGGTATCGGGCAAAGCGCACCACAGTTTCGTCAGCCTTTTCAGGGTCATACTTGCACATACCGCTGATGGCATTAAGAACGTTGAATACAAAATGGGAGCGGATCTGGCTCATCATGGTAGTGGTGCGGCTCAGGGTAAGCTGTGCATTCATTTCCTCCAGAGCGTTTTTCTGATTGGTGTAGCTGACAAGCAGTTGGACGCCCTCCAGCATGGAATAGCACAGGATGGTAGCCAGGGTAAACAGCATACCCAGGTCAGTTTCTATAAAATAGTACAGCAGCAGATCCGTGATGGCTCCGATACCCAGCAGCAGGGAGTAATTGCGTCCGAGAAGTCTTTCGGGTTTCAAAAGATGTCCGAGCCATGTAAAAATGCCGCTGAAACAGAGCACCGCCGCACTGACAACAATGGTAACATGGGTGACCTTCAGCATCTGCCGCAGATCCAGCACGCCCGCAAGCTGAAGCAGGAACTGCGCGATAAAAACCGCACAGTAGACCATGGAACAAACGCTGATAGCGTTGGAGCCTCTCCGATCCTCCGTCAGCTCCACGCAGTTCAGCATGGCCAGCGCCGCGAGCATCAGCGAAATGACGGAAATGTAATAAACAAGGACGGTATGGTTTTCAAAGAGCAGATAGGCAAACCCTTCGTAAGTAAATCGCCACAGTCCTGTAGAAACCGCCAGCAGACTCAGCGCATAGAGGCGGGGCACGGCGTTGTACCGGACAGCGTTGTAGACTGCCATACAAAGCAGGAACAGACCGGCCAGCACAACACACAGGCTCAGCACGATTTCCGGGAGCGCCTGATAAAAACAGGCTTTGTAGATGGCAAGCTCCGAACCCCGCAGGAACTCGGGTGTTTCGTCCTGATAGTCACGATACAAAGGAGTCAGAACAACGCGGACCTCTTTCCCTGCGTCCTCCGCATACAAAGGAACCATCGGCCAGAGCCCTCCGGGTGTGCGGATGATTCCCTCGGAAGCCGTTAGGCTGTACACACATTCCTCCGCCAGATAGACCTCTACATGATGGTGGTTGATGAAGAAGGCCAGCGTGTCGGCGTGGCCGACCTCACCAAGGGTAAACCGGTACTCGTTTACGATGCCGACGGGGCTGTCCTCCTGTATGATTTTTTCAAATGATACATCTTCTTCGAGTGCAAAGCCGCCGTCCGCTCTGCTCATATGCACAGTATTGCGCACCGTGGCCGACAGGACCAGCAAAACAGCCAGCAATACGCCTGTAAGGGCGAACACTGACTTTTCTATTTTATGCAAGACATCTTTCCGCATCGTTTCACACCCGATTTTCTCTGTATTATATTTTTTATTATATCACGCTTGGCGTAACAGGAGCGTAACACAATTAGAATAAGCTCAAAAATTTTTCAGTTGTTACGCTCCTGTTACGCCGAATGTGCTATATTAGCTATATTATAATTGCAAAATCACAAATCCATCGAGAATACGGAAGGGAATTGAACTATGGGATTCTTTGACAACATCAAGAAAAAGGTTGCCGCAGCGGCAGATGAGTACAAGACCGCTTATGAATGGGCGCAGGGACAGAGCACGGAAGCTGTCGGCGAGGCCATGAAAGAGGCGAAGGGGCTGACGCTGAACGGCTATAAGGCTGTGTTCCGGGAACGGTGTGAAGACATGAAGACCCGCGATTTGAAAGACCTCTACGATGAGGTGACCGGGCGAAACAAGCCGGGAATTCAAATCAACCTTTCTCTGAAGACAAACCACGCCGAGGAGATCATCAAGGATATTCTGGTACAGCGCGGTGTACTTACCCGCTGATCAGGACGCAACGCTCACCGGGTAAATGTTCCCGGAAAAGAGATGCACATGACGAAATCTTGGAAAAATGTACTTTGGGGGATTTTTGCTGTAGTCATGGTGGTTTTCTGCGTGGTGTCGTTCCTTCTGGATGATACAGAACCCATCGAGGACACCAACGGAGCGGATAACTATGCACTACAGGTCATCACAGGCCAAAACATCATCAAGCGAGATATGGGAACGGTTGGCGGAATCCGGATAAAAGACGACCTCATCGGCGACGGGATCACCATTTCGTCGGAGGGCTTCACAGGCGTATATGATGTTCTGTATGAGAACTATATCATGAAGTCGGATTTTAACCTCCGGATGACGAACCTGACTGTCACCAGCGGCAATTTCAGGACGGTCATCGTAAACGATGACAAAATCGTGGATGAATTGGAGTTCAATTCGGGGGGCCTCCCTCTCTATTGACTATTGGCTGAAAGATGTGACGGGTTCGGTGCACCTACAGCTTGCGGGTGAGAACGCCGCTTTCAGCTTCCACATGGAAAAAATCATTATGAATCTTTTGGGCATTCGTGAAAAGGAAGGTAGCTATGAATAATAAAATACGTGCGATTCTGCTCTGCGTTGTATTGTCAGTCATTCTGACTGTGCCGGCTCTGGCAGCCGGCGGGGACATTGTGGTGTTTTACACCAACGACGTCCACACCTATATCGACAACGGCGTAAATGACGAAAACGCCCTGACCTATTCTAAAGTAGCCGCTCTGAAGGCTTCTGAGGAAAACGCCATTCTGGTGGATGCCGGCGACCACATTCAGGGAACTGCTTACGGCAGCATGGATAACGGCGCCACCATTGTCCGGCTGATGAATGCCGCAGGATATGATGCGGCGACGCTGGGAAACCACGAATTTGACTACGGCATGGACGGCTGTATGGCCACCATAGATGCCGCAGAGTATCTCTACACCTCCTGCAATTTCCTGCATGAGATAAATGGAACAGTGGGCGATACGGTGCTGGACAGCTTCGTGATTGCGGAAGCGGGCGGCAAAAAGGTTGCCTTTATCGGTATCACCACACCGGAGACCTTTACTTCCTCCACACCCGCCTATTTTCAGGACGAGGCAGGCAATTACATCTACGGCATCGTCGGCGGTGCCGACGGCACAGAACTGTACGCTGCCGTGCAGACCGCCATTGATGACGCGGAAGCTGCCGGTGCGGATTATATTATTGCGCTGGGACATTTGGGCGTGGATGCTTCCGCCTCGCCCTGGACCAGCCGGGAGGTCATCGCCCATACCGAGGGCCTGGACGCCTTCATCGACGGCCACTCCCACACCACCATTGCCATGGAACTGGTGGCGGATAAGAGCGGGGAGACCGTCGTTCTCACCCAGACCGGCTCTTACCTCAATACAGTGGGCAAGCTGATCATCTCCGCTGACGGAACCATCACCAGCCAACTTCTGACGGGTGAAGATTTAGCGGAAATCACCCCGGACGCCGGCGTAAAAGCCATCGAGGATAACTGGATCACGGAGATCAGCAGCAAGTTGGGCACCGTTATCGGATATGCGGAAGTCACACTGGATAACTACGACAGTGAGGGGAACCGCCTGGTGCGCAAGCAGAGCACCAATACCGGCGACTTTGCCGCCGACGCTCTGTATTATCTGTTTGACGAGATGGGCATGGACGTAGATGTGGCCATTATGAATGGCGGCGGCGTTCGAAACAAAGCCCTTACAGGGGAAATCTCTTACCTCACCTGCAAGGAGATCCACACCTTTGGCAATGTGGCCTGTTTGCAGACGGTGACCGGCCAGCAGCTTCTGGACGCACTGGAGTGGGGCGCCAGAGAACTCTCGGCAGACGGTTCCGTGGAAAACGGCGGTTTCCTCCATGTATCCGGTCTGAAATACAGCATCGACCCCAGTATTCCTTCCACCGTGCAGATGGACGATAAAGGCGTTTGGGCCGGCAGCCCCACCGGCGAATACCGGGTGAAAAACGTGCAGATTCTGAACAACCAAA
>CAYYLZ010000115.1:0-3917 GCA_964472725.1 uncultured Oscillospiraceae bacterium | reverse complement strand
TCTCAATTCTCAATTCTCAATTCTCAATTCTCAATTCTCAATTCTCAATTCTCAAGCAAGGAGGCTGCCTTATGGTTTCCCGACTGAAAGACACTCTGCTTATCATAGGCGACGGTTCCAGCGACCGCGCCAAGCTGCGCAAAATATTTGAGCCTGCCTTCAATCTGCTGGAGGCGGAAAACGCCCCGCAGGCGCTGATGCTCATGGCGCAGAATCTGAACTGCATCGCGGGTGTGCTGGCCGACCTGCCCCTTTCCGACGCCGAGGGGATAAGCGCCATCTCCGCCGCTCTTGAAAACACGGAGCTGTCCGCGCCCTTTGTGCTCTTCGTCACTCCCAGCGGCACCGGCAAGTACGAAGAGGAGGCCTTCATGCTGGGCGTTACCGACGTTGTCTACAAGCCCTACACCCCCGAGGGCGTGCAGCGCCGCATGCGGATACTCATAGACCTTTACCTGCACAAGCTCTCCCTTGAAGCGCTGGTGGCAGAGCAGAACGAGACCATACAGAAGTCCAAGCAGGTAGTGCTGGACTCCCTTTCCGCCATCATCGAGCACCGCAGCTCCGAATCCGGCAACCATGTTCTGCGTATCCGCCGCTTCACCCAGATATTGCTGGAAGAGGTGGCGCAGAGCTGCCCCGAATATAACCTCACCCCCGAGGACGTGACCGCCATCGCCAGCGCCTCCACCCTCCACGACATCGGCAAGATATCCATTCCCGACAATATCCTCAATAAGCCCGGCAGGCTTACCGAGGAGGAATTCGAGCTGATGAAGACCCACACCACCGTGGGCAGCGAGTTGGTTCTGACCCTCGACGGCATCGCCAGCGAAAAGGAGCTGCGCTACGCCTACAACATCGCCCTTTACCACCATGAGCGTTGGGACGGCAAGGGCTACCCCGCCGGTCTCGCCGGGGACGATATCCCCATCTGCGCTCAGGTTGTCAGCATCGCCGACGTATTTGACGCCCTCACCTCGCCCCGCGTATACAAGCCCGCCTTCCCCCACGTCAAGGCCATGACCATGATACTCAACGGCGAATGCGGCGCATTTTCCCCCAAGCTTCTCGCCTGCTTCAAGCACGTGCGCAATCAGTTCTTCGAGCTGGCGCACCGATACGCCGACGGCTACTCCCCCAAGTCCGACAAAATCGCCACGGCCCTGCCCGGCCCCGTATGGAACAAGTCCCAGCTCAACAGCCTTGAGCTGACGCAGGTGAAATACCAGACCCTGCTCCACTTCGCCAACGCCACCGTTATCGAGGCCGATATGGCGTCCAAGCTGTACCACGTTGTATACAACCCCAACCCCGACTTCTCCGTGCTGTCGGACGTGACCGACGATATTTTCTCTTATCTGGCGCAGAAGGCCAACATTCACCCCGAGGACAGGGCGCTGGCCGACTCTCTGCAGCAGTATTATGAAAACGAATTCTTCCCCTCGGAACTGCACCGGCGCACATTCCGCCTGCGGATATTCATTCCCTACCACGCTCACTATATACCTTATGAATTTACCACCCTGCGCGTGAATACGCAGGCAAGCGAGCAGCGCATACTGCTCATCATTATCCACCGCCTTGAGGAAGACAGCCTCATCGGCGCCGCCGCGCCCCGCACGCTGCGGGAGTCACCCGCCCTGCAGGGCATCGCGGGCAATGTTCTGCGCTGCTTCTGCGACAAGGGTATGACTATCGACGTGGGCGCACACGAACTTTTCGACCTTACCGGCTACGACCGGGAGGAGATAATGTCCGACCTCGGCGGCAGCTACGCCCGGCTTGTCCACCCCGCCGACCGCGCCGAATTCATCGCCACCGTGGACTCCCTCATTGCCTCCGGCGGCAGCGCCGAGACCGAATATCGTCTCATGCGCAAGGACGGCAGCTTTACGTGGGTGTTGGACAAGTACCGCTTCTACGCCGAGGCCGACGGGCAGGAGTTCATATATCACTACGTTTCCGATAACAGCCACGCCCGTGCCACCTTCGAAAAGTATCAGTACGCCATCGCCCGCAACCAGCTTATAATCGACCAGTCCGGCGGCATAATCTTTGAATGGGATCTTCTCAGCGACACCATGTACTGCTCCCCCAAGTGGGAGGAGCATTTCGGCTACAAGCCCGTATCCCGGAATTACGGAAAGCAGATGGGCATAGCCACCCATTTCCACGCCGACGACCTGCCCGTTATCCGCAGCGCCATCGATCAGATAAAGGAAAACGCGGCCACGCTCTGCATAGATGTGCGTATCGCCGACAGCAACGCCAAGTATCTGTGGACGCGAATCACCGCCACCGCCTACCTTGACGAAAAGGGCAGGCTTTCCCGCATTATCGGTATGCTTCAGGACGTGGACGCTCTCAAGCGAGCCGAGCTGGCTCTGCGTGAGCGCGCCGACCTGGACTCCCTCACCAAGCTGCTCAACAAGGACTCCACCCACAGACTCATATCCGAGCGCCTTGCCGAGCGGGAGGACAGCAATCTTTCCGCCATGCTGGTCATCGACCTTGACAATTTCAAGCTCATAAACGACAACTTCGGCCATCTTTACGGCGACGCGGTGCTCTCGCAGGTGGGCGAGCATCTGAAAAAGCTCTTCCGCGACCACGACATCATTGGCAGAATAGGCGGCGACGAGTTCCTCGTATTCATGTACGGCATTCCCAACACCGAGCTGGTGGAGACCCGCTGCCAACTGCTTCTTGCCACCTTCCGCAAGCTGCTGGAGCAGAGCGCGCCGGAAATGAATGTTTCCCTTTCCATCGGCGTTTCCCTGGTTCCCGAGCACGGGGTGAGCTACACCGACCTGTTCCGCCGCGCCGACGAGGCTCTTTACGCAGCCAAGAGCAAGGGCAAGAACACCTATGTTGTCTATAATCCCGAAACCTCGCTGGCGGCAAACGGCACCGACGCCCACATCTCCACCCGCATTGACTCCGACGAGCAGCCCGGCATGGCCGACTCCTCCTTTGTGCGCTATGTATTCCGCAGGCTCTACGAAAGCCATGACATTATCAGCTCCATTGACGACATTCTCGCCTACGTGGGTCAGCAGCTGAACGTAAGCCGCGTATACATATTCGAGAACAACGACGATAACACCGCCTGCAGCAACACCTTCGAATGGTGCAACGAGGGTATTTCCCCGGAAAAGGATTACCTGCAGAACGTAAGCTATGTTACGGATATTCCCGGCTGGCCGGAGGTCTACGACGAGCGGGGCATATTCTACTGCACGGACGTTACCTCCCTCGCACCCCAGTTCCGGAACATTCTCGAGCCGCAGGGCATAAAGAGCATGCTCCAGTGCTCCATTCACGATAACGGCGTTTTCCGCGGCTACGTGGGCTTCGACGAATGTCACGTCAACCGCCTTTGGACGCAGGATCAGATAAGCCTGCTGGAATTCCTTTCGGAGGTTCTGGCTATGTTCCTGTTGAAAAAGCGAAATCAGGACAAGGCCGTGGCGCTCTCCGAAAGCCTGCGCACCATTCTCGACCTGCAGGACGAGTGGATCTACGTTATCGACCCCGACACCTGCGAGATAAAGTTCCTCAACGCCAAGAGCAAGCAGATAGCTCCCCGCAGCAAGGTTGGCACCCCCTGCTACAAGGTGTTTATGTCCCGCAGCAGCCGCTGCGAGAATTGCCCCGCCCTGAGCTGCAGGGACGGCAAGAGCACCCCCGTCGTGGTGGAAAGCCCAAAGCTCGGCTTCCTCGTCCGCTCTACGGCTGCCGAGATAAACTGGAACGGCGAAAAGGCCTGCCTTATCACCTGCCGCAAGCTCAGCGACGAGAGCGAGCGGGAATAAATGTTCATAATATGCAGAAACCCGACGGAATTTCTTCCGTCGGGTCAGTCTGTCGAGAAACCCGGTCTATGCCTATGCGAAGACCGGGTTTTGGACGTA
>CAYYLZ010000114.1:0-4074 GCA_964472725.1 uncultured Oscillospiraceae bacterium | reverse complement strand
TAAACGTTACCTCCGTCCGCGGCAAGATCGCTACCAAGGGCCCCGGCAACGCTGCTTACTGCGCAGCTAAGGGCGCTGTTGATATGCTCACCAAGCAGCTCGCTTCCGAGTTCGGCCCCTACGGCATCACCGTTAACGCATTTGGCCCCAACATCATGAAGACCCCCATGATGACCAAGGTATTCGAGATGCGCGCAGCTGAAGCCGGCGTAACCGTTGAAGAGTATCTCCGTCAGCAGGGCGCAGGTCTGCCCATGCGCAGAATGTCCGATCCCGAGGATTGCGTAGGTACCGCTCTGTTCCTGGCAGCTCCCGCTTCCGACTTCCTCACCGGCAACATTCTCTATCCCGACGGCGGCCTCACCGCTATCGGCTAATCCTTGGGCAGCCTCGCACAATTCCCAGTACGCATCTTGCTTGCATATTGTTCCGCCAAATCGCCCGAAAATGCTCGGCAATACACAAAGTATTCCCTGCGCTTTTCAAACAATTTGACGAAAAATCTGTCGGCGCAATCTGCGTACCGGAATTATGCTCAGCAGCCCTTGGGCGCACTAAATTAGTGCCATGCTAAAAAAATATCCGCGCCATTCCCATAAGGGTTTGGCGCGGGTATAACGAAGCTGAATTATTCAGTTTTCCTCAATGGGCATCCATACTTCAAAGTAGCCTGTAAGCTGGTCGTCCTCGACGATACTGCAAACGAGGTTGCCGCGAACACTGCCGAAGATCTCAAGGCCGTTTGCCTCTGCGTAGTCGATCATGAAGTCGATGTGGCGGGGCGTGAATGCGTCCTTGCCGGAGCTTTTGAAGGCGCTGTGGATACTCAGCTGAGAGGGAAGTGTGACCACCGGGGGAGTCACGGGAACGTTCAGTTCCTCTACATAAGGCATATCGAGAGAGAAGCCCCATGCGTAGCCGTCTCCGCCGCCGAGAACATCTTCCCAGTTTATTTCAAAGTGCCGCTTGGTAAAGGGCATATACTTGAGCCATTCCTGACTGGTCTTGTTCAGCTTTGCGCTGTTGTCGTAGGCCTGGTTGAAGCGGTTTAAGTAGTAGGCAATGGCAGGGCTGCGGCGAATGTCGCAAACGCCCACGCAGTCCTTTACATTACGGACGTCCTGTTCGTATTCCCTTATGCGGCGCAGCAGGAGCTGCTGATGGCGGATAGACGCTTCTATCTCCTCGGTTTTGGCTCCAAGGTCGTCAAGAAGATTTGCGTATGAAAAGTCGGACACCATGTCTGCGATATGGTCTATATTGAAGCCGAAGTTTTTGAACCACAGGCAGTCTATGAGATAGTTTATGTCCCAGGTATCGTAATAGCGGTAGTCATTGCTTTTGTCCTTGACCGGCGTTACAACACCCTTTTTCTCGTAGTATCTTATCAGATCCGTGGAAATGCCGAGGATTCGCGCCACGTCGCCGATTTTATACTGCAATTTTCCCGACCTCCAATCGTGTTGGGATTTCATAGCTTTGTCTTATTTGCCATTATATACAAAAGTTGCGAAATGTTCAACAAAATTTCTCAAATTTACTTGACCTTGGAATTGTTCCAAGGTTGATAATCAAACCATAGTAACTCAAAAAAATATTTTTTAGGAGGAAATTCATCATGGCATACATGCCCCTTGACAAGAGCAAGCTCTATCTCGAAACCGATAAGATGGTAAAGATCTGGGACCTCAGCCAGCCCTGGGGCTGGGATACCCCCCTGTGGCCCTTCCCCGGCGCACGTTCTGACCTGCAGTTCCCCCGCGGCCAGTATCTGGAGCGCTTCCACAAGAGAACCTGCACCTACACCGGTACTCTCCATGCTGCTACCCACTGCGATGCTCCCAACCACACCCTCCACGAGGAAGAGGTTGATCGCGAGCGTTACGGCTACACCCTCGCTGAGCTCCCCCTGGAGCACTGCATCGGTTCCGGCGTTATCGTTGACCTGACCTGGATGTACGACGAGTTCGAGAAGGCATTCAACGCAGCAGGCGGCGACCCCGCAAAGATGGGCGAGTGGGCAGAGACCCCCGATAAGAAGGGCGCTATCTGGCACATCATCACCCCCGAGGACGTTCAGGCTGCTCTCGATAAGGACGGCCTTGAGATCCGCGAGAACGACTGGGTTATCCTCAACACCGGTTTCCATCGTTACTGGAGAAAGAACAACGACAAGTACTTCAACTACTATCCCGGCAACGGCCCCGAGCTGGCTAAGTGGCTCATGTACGAAAAGAAGATCAAGGGTATCTCCGGTACCTACGGCGCTTCCGACTCCCCCGTATGGCACTTCCCCGTAAAGGAGCAGATGCCCTGGCTCGCTACCAACTACAAGAACGCTACCGGCCGTGACATCGACGTTGACTATCCCGACTACGAGCCCTGCCACAGACTGTTCGGTCAGCACGGTGTTATCGCAGTTGAGAACGCCGGCGGCGACATCGACCAGGTTACCGGCAAGCGTATGACCATCGCTGCATTCCCCTTCCGCTGCGAGGCTGCTGACGGCGGTTTCGTACGTCTGGTTGCTTGGGAAGAGGGCAGCTTCTAATTAGAATCCACATAAACTAACTGATAACTTATAGTTTCCCCCACAGCGACCCTGTGGGGGAAACGAATGAAGAAACAGAGGTTTTACGATAATGAAAACACTTGCTGATATCAAGAAAATTGCCGTGCTCGGCGCCGGCACCATGGGCCCCGGCATTGCTCAGACCTTCGCAATGGGCGGCTATCAGGTCACCATGTGGACCCGCAGTGAGTCCACCCGCGATAAGGCTATCGCATCTCTTCAGGCTCAGCTGAACACCTTCGAAGAGGAAGGTCTGCTCACCGAGGCAAAGGACGCCATTATGGCTCGCATCAGCTTCGCTTCCACCGTTGAAGAGGCTGTTGCAGGCGCCGATTTCATTCAGGAGACCATCGTTGAGAAGAAGGACGCCAAGGAAGAGCTGTATGCCAAGCTGGCTGCATGCATTCCCGCTGACGTTATCGTTGCTTCCAACACCTCCGCTCTCAACATCTTTGAGGTAGTTCCCGAGCAGCTCCTGCCCCAGATGATCATCTGCCACTGGTATGCTCCTCCTCATGTTATTCCTCTCGTTGAGGTAGTTAAGAGCGAGCAGGCTCCTCAGGAGTATGCCGACATCGCTGTTACCATGCTCAACAACTGCGGCAAGACCGCTGTTCTTATGAAGAAGTTTATCCGCGGTTACATCGTCAACCGTCTCCAGCAGTGCCTCAATCAGGAAGTATTCTACCTCCTGGATAACGGCTACTGCGACGCAGAGGCTATTGACCTTGCCGCAAAGGCTTCCTTCATTCCCAGAGCCTGCGTTCTGGGTCTGTGCAAGCGCATGGACTTCGGCGGCGTAGACATGACCTACAATAACTTCAAGAACAAGAGCTACGCAGCTCCCCAGTGGGATAATCCTCCCACCACTCTGGTAGACCTGGTTGAGGCCAACAAGCTGGGTATCAAGACCGGCGAAGGCTTCTACAGCTACGAGGGCGTTGACATGGAGGCTCTGAAGGCAAAGCGCGACAAGCAGCTCTTCGAGATCTTCAACGTAACCAAGAAGTTCATGGCTGACCCCGTTTGATCAGCAATTGAAATAACTTTTCATAAGGCGTGGAGTTAACTCCCGCGGCCTCAATTCGAAAGGACGATAAAAATGGCTAAGAGCAATAAGATTATTATTCAGGTTTGCCTTTGCGGCGCCGGTACCAAGAAGGCTCAGGCTCCCACCGTTCCCTACACCGCTGAGGAGCTGGCTGAGCAGATCGTAGAATGCGCCAAGGCTGGTGCTTCCGTTGCCCACATCCACGTTCGCGAGGATAAGGAAGTCAACGGCGAGCTTCAGATCGGCTACAAGTCCATGAGCCTCAAGGCCTTCACCGAGGCTGTTGAGATGACCCGTAAGGCTTGCAAGGAAGCCGGCGTAGATATCGTTATCAACCTCACCACCTCCGGCGGCGAGTACGAGGATCACAAGCGTCTGCAGCACCTCGGCGCTCTCAAGCCCGAGATGTGCTCCTTCGACCCCAACACCATCAACTGGGCAAACAGCTACA
>CAYYLZ010000113.1:0-4355 GCA_964472725.1 uncultured Oscillospiraceae bacterium | reverse complement strand
CGCAGTGCTCATCATGGTGATGGTGATGCTCGTGCTCATGGTCGTGGCAGCCGCACTCGCAATCCGCTTCATGCTCGCAGCAGAATTCGGGCAGCTCTCCGAACTGAGCTATCAGCTCGCTGACGAAAGCCATTACACGTTCCTCAACCTCATGGAGGTCAATGCCGAAAACGATATTGGCGGTGCCGACCTTTACGGTGCAGGGCGGCTGGGGGCGGTCCTCGCAGCCCTTTACCTCTACGGCTGCGCCGACGGTGGATACCATGACCGCCTTATCCTCGCCCCAGGTCACAAATCCCTTGACGTGGCCGATGAAAACATCGTTCTTGTCGGCCCAGCGGTTGGTTTCCTCCATGCCGGCTACCATTGCGGCGATAAGCTTATCCGCAGAGTCTGCGGCGGTAAGCTCCATATCAAAATTAGCGGAGACTACGCGAGCTTCGTCGTGGAGTCTTGCGCTTACATCTACATGTATCATTTTAAACACCTCAGTTGAGAATGGGCTGCCATACGGCAGGGTCGATGGGCTTGTTGCCCACGGTGAAGTCAATGACGGCGGTAGGGTTGAAGCCGCGGATATCCTCCGCTATCTTCTTTGCGGTCTCCTCGTTCACCAGATCCACCTTATTTACTATGGCCAGCTCGGCGCACTCTATCTGAGCCTCAAGCAGCTGGGACATATAGTTCTTCAGGCGCTTCCAGCGGGAGGCGTCTGCCAGCGCGAGAATGCGGACGGGGATATCGAAGCACTGCTCCACGGACTCCCTTATCTGCTTGGGATAAGCTACGCCGGTGGCTTCCACGATTATCCAGGCAGGGTTCATGGAATCGCGGATAACGGCGATATCGTTGAGCAGGTCGCCGCCGGAGGTGCAGCAGGCGCAGCCGGCGAAAAGATCCTTTACGGCAAGACCCTGAGCGCGGAGAATTTTATCGTCTACGCCGACCTCGCCGATTTCGTTTTCAATTATCATCACCTTCATGCCGTCGCCCGGAACGGTGTCAGCAATGTGCTTTGCAAGCTGCAGCAGTACGCTGGTCTTGCCCGAACCAAGAAAACCGCTGAGAAGTAAGATGTTCATAAGTGTAGCCTCCAAATGTCTGCAGTTTTTCTGCTTGACTATATTGTACCATATAACCGTGTTCCGGTCAATTATGCGGAACACACGAAAAAAATGAGTGAACGCATTTCGATATTTAATTCTTCCGTTTATTCCGCTGACGAATATATTTGCGCACCGCCATATAGCGGTTGAGTACCACATTGAGGGCGTTGCCCATAATGAGGATATTTCCGCAGATGAACAGCCATATCATCAGTATTATCAGCGAGGCCAGCGAACCGTAAACAATGGGGTATCGGCTGGACATACTTATCGTCCACGAGAAGAACACGCTGGCCGCCACCAAGGTAAGCGACGCAGCCGCGGCGCCTATCACCCGCTGCTCCGCCGGTTTTGTGCGGGGAGCAGAGAGCCGGTACACGCCGTAGATAATAACGAACAGCAGGGCAAAGAGCAGCACAAAGCGCAGCCACTGCCACGCCGCAGCCACCGCGCCCGCGTTTATATGGTGGGACACGAAGCCGATGAACCATTCACCCGTTATTATAAGGATACAGGAAGCGTATATTGCCAGCAGGAATCCCAGGGAAAGGAACACGCTGAAAACACCTTTCCAGAACCCCATATAGCGGTGCTCGTCCTGTATGTCCGCCATAACCGTAAGTATGGCGCGGAAGGCCGCCGAGGAGGCGGTCACAAGAACCACCAGCGCCATTATGAGCATGGCGGGTGAGAAATTTTCCGAAACGTAGGTAAGGTAGTCCAATATGCTCTCATAAGCGGCGGCAGGAATGAGCGCTTTTACATCCCTGAGGAACTCTGTTTCCTCCGCGTTGAGGCTGCCCAGCATGGCTGTAACGCATATCAGCAGCGGAAACAGGGTCAGGACAAGATAGTATGAGAGCTGCGCCGCGGTGCGGGAGACCTTCTTTTGGAAGAATATCTCCACCAGTTCACGGACTATACTTACCATAAATCCTCCATGCGACACAGGTGCACAAATAGTCATTAAAAATCCTCAGCCATGGAGGATTTTTGCCATCAACACCGGTTGACTGAAAGGCGAGGCGTTGGGCTTTTTAATAATAGTGTGATTTTTCACACTATTTCTCCGATCAGAGCAGACGTCTGTTCAGTGGGCCTGCGGACACACGCTCCTTATCGTCATACTTAAGGTGCATGAGTACGGCAAAGCCTACGCAGAGCAGGGTTATCACGTAGCGCACAACCTCGCAGGCTACGTAATTTTCGGTACCGCCGCCCTGATAAAGCGCTACGGGGAATTCCGCAGCGAGCTTGAATACAACACCGGCAGCGATGAGGATTATTTTATTCTTCCCCTCTTCGTGGGCTGCATACCACATTATGCGGCAAATTGCCACCACGATGCAGAAAATGCAAATATAATCCACAGCGCTGAGGAAATAAACGTAAGGCTCGGTTTCCGCAAGGGCGAAAAGATCCTGACGCAGAACCTCCACCGCCTCTCCCTCAACGGAGGCGAGTACTTCATCGAGCCCCTTGGTGTTTACGGTGTAGGCCTCCGCCATTCTGACGAAGGAGTTTGCGCCGCCCACAAGGAGCATATCGATAAGGGGATAACCGAAAGCGTAGGAAATAGGCGTGCTTATCTCGTCATATCTGCTGCGCAGAAGGTACATTGCCACGAATGCGCCGCCCGCTTCCGCCACGGCAACGCATACGCTGCGCAGTACCGCGTAAAGCATGGGATTATCCGCGGCACTTTCCTGCGGGGCGATGTTGCCCAGCAGCAGGCCGGAGATAAGGTAGCCGAAAACGAAAAAGCCCACTATGCCCAAAACGGCAGAGGGAATGTGTATTTTCTTTTTGAAGGTATAGAAAATAAGGTAAAAGACCGGCAGCAGTATGCATACGACCACTACGGTGAGCATACCGTTGACCAGCGACTGGGAAAACATAAATTCACTGTTTGCCAACTGGGGATCCTCCTAAAATAAACGGGCGGCTGAAATCGCCGCCCGCCTGTATTGCTATTATGTCTTACTTGGAGCTGAAGAACTTGGTGATGAAGTCGTCGAGATCGGTATCATCTCTGGTGGCTTCCTTCTCTGCGGCCTTGGGTTCTTCTGCCTTCTCCGCAGCCTTCTTGACAGGCTCCTTCTTCTCTCCGGGGCGAACACCCTCGTCATAACCGGTGGCAATAACGATAACGCGGATCTCATCGTCCATAGTATCGTCAAAAGAGGCACCGAATATGATATTGGCGTCGGGATGAGCAGCTTCCTGAACCAGACCCGCTGCGATCTCAACTTCGTCAAGGCCCATATCCATAGAGCCTATGATGCTTACGAGAACGCCTCTTGCGCCATCGATGGAGGTCTCCATGAGGGGGCTGGAAACGGCGGCTCTTGCAGCCTCTTCAGCCTTGCTCTTGCCGGAAGCGCGGCCTACGCCCATGTGGGCATAACCGGCGTTCTTCATAATAGTGCTTACGTCGGCGAAGTCAAGGTTGATGAAACCGGTATTCTTGATAAGGTCAGAGATGCTGGTAACGGCCTGATGCAGAACCTCGTCAGCGATCTCGAATGCGTTGAACATGGTGATCTTCTGATCAGTGGCATACTTCAGTCTGTCGTTGGGGATAACGAGCAGGGAGTCAACTCTGCCGAGCAGCTCCTTAATGCCTTCCTCAGCCTGAACCATGCGGCGCTTACCCTCAAAGCTGAAGGGTTTGGTTACAACGCCGACGGTGAGAATGCCGGACTCCTTGGCGATATCGGCAACTACGGGAGCAGCGCCGGTACCGGTGCCGCCGCCCATACCGGCGGTAATGAACACCATGTCGGTATCCTCAAAGGCCTTTACGATATTGTTTCTGTTTTCCTCAGCGGACTTCTTGCCCACCTCGGGATCGGAACCGGCGCCCTGACCATGGGTCAGCTTCTCGCCGATCTGCAGCTTCTGGTCTGCCTTGGAAACGGCAAGCACCTGCTTATCCGTATTGATTGCGATAAACTCAACACCCTGAGTGTTGGAATCGACCATTCTGTTTACAACGTTATTACCTGCGCCGCCTACGCCGACAACCTTGATATTGACAACATTGTCGGGACCTGTTTCAAAAGAAAAAGGCATACTTGCACCCTCCTGTACTTTCTCGGGCACGAAAGCGCACTTCCCCGCCCGGTTTATCTTAACGGTATGACCGCATCAGTTCTTATGCAGATACGTCTGCCATTATATTTTCATTAATTGTAACCTTTTTTTTAAATGCGGTCAATAGAAAAACCGATGTTTTTTTGAAAAAAT
>CAYYLZ010000112.1:0-4514 GCA_964472725.1 uncultured Oscillospiraceae bacterium | reverse complement strand
GGCTGCTTATACTCAACCGTGCCAAAATGCCTGTCCGTAATGTCAACGCCTACCGCCTTCACTATCTTTCCGGGGAACTCTTCCATAAGACTGTTAAGATACGCGGCGTTTTTACAGCCTAAATCAACAACAGATGCACCATCAGGTAAGTTTATCATTTCATATATCGCCTCATTAAGCGATGACTTATTTACTTTCATAATTATCCTCCAAAATAAAAAATACTGTTAACAGCTATGTGCCGTCAACAGTACAATAAAAAGGTTTTATTCTCCTCATCATTCTCTCGGGCACATAGCGAAGCAAGCCTGTACCCAAAACAGATACAAGCCTTCATCGTCTGCGTCGAATGATGATAGAAAACATAAACCTATCCCTCCTAATTTATTGATTTATATTAACAATTAATGTTGGGATTGTCAAGGCTTAAAAATGAGATTAAAAAAAGAAAAAACCTCAAGGTCATTTCTAACCTTGAGATTTGAGCAAGTCTATGAAGTATCAGCTACCGCTGACATGAAGTTATGTCTACGACATAATGAAGTGTTGTTCCAGGGGAACAACATGAAGTTTAGTGTGCCACTCATTTCCGCAGAAACTTCATTGCCCGTATGGCAACTTCATTTGCGGAGCAAACTTCATGTGCCAAAAGGCACACTTAATTGAAAAAGCACTTGCTTTCGCAAGTGCTTTTTCATGGCAGCGGAGGAAGGATTCGAACCCTCACATACGGAGTCAGAGTCCGCTGTGCTACCCTTACACAACTCCGCTACATCGAGCGTTTATCGCTGCAACGTTGATTATTATACCCTATTTTCCTGATTTGTCAATGCCTTTTTTTCATTTTCTGAAAAAAGTTTAGTACATGCGCTCAACTTATATTAATGGTAGGGCGGCTTGCCCTCAAGCCGCCGCAGATGCGGGCGCATTGTTCGGGATAGAGCATAATTCTAACGCGGCAACGGCGGGATGTAGGCATCCCGCCCTACGATGCACGCATTGGAAAACAGCGTTCTTATTATGCCTCGATTTTCTTGAAATCTTCCGCGCCATGCTTGCAGATGGGGCAGACAAAATCCGCAGGAAGCTCCTCTCCCTCATATTCGTAGCCGCAGATCTCGCAGCGCCATACGGTCTTATTTTTCTTCTTGGGCAGAGGCTTAACGTAGGTCTGATAATAGTCATAGGTCATGGAGGCGGTACCGCTGAGAACGCCCTGCTCGGTCACGTCGGCAAGGAACAGAGTGTGGGTACCTACGTCCCAGCTTTCCACTACGGAAGCAGACAGGAACGCATTGGTGCCCTTGGTGATGTAATACAGACCGTTCTCGGAACGGGCGACATCGCCGAACTCGGCAAACTTATCCACATCTCTGCCGCTCCGGAAACCGAAGTTCTTGAAAATATCAAAGCCTGCAGCCTGAGAGAGAATGGAGGCATTGAACTTGCCGGTTTTGACTATC
Organism: uncultured Oscillospiraceae bacterium; assembly: GCA_964472725.1. GTDB lineage: Bacteria > Bacillota > Clostridia > Oscillospirales > Oscillospiraceae > RGIG6375. Next base: position 3,051 of record CAYYLZ010000112.1, on the reverse strand, counting down.
ATATCGTGGGTGAAATTATTCTTATTTACCGCGAGGGTAATGCGGTTGGGAGTGGTGGTGACTTGACCAACTGTATTGGTAATGCAGCCGTTGCCCTTCTCCCCGTCCTTGGCGGTAACTACGAAAAGTCCATAAGTGAGATTATAAGTCGCCTTGCTTGCCATGGTATCTCCTCCTGCTTAATCTTTTGCATTTTCTAATATTATATACCCGCGCACAATAAAAAGCAACGACAAACGTGGCGCACTGCTAATTTGAACGCCGGATGCCACGTCGCTTTGCTCCTCGCAATGACACTATCGAAGAACAACTGTCATACAACGTAAAAACAGCTCCGGTTTCCCGAAGCTGTTTAAATATTATCAATGATTCTTGTACCAGGGCTTTGCATACTCTTCGTAAACTTTGTTTACTATACCCATCTTGCGGATATGCTCAGGGTCACTATACGCCCCCTGCACGCTTGCATAATACGCGAAGCCGCCGTCGGGAGCAAATGTATCAACATACTTCTTCAATTCTTCTACAAGATCTTCGTCGCTTGCATCAAGACGGGTAGCATGGCAAAGGTTATCCCAGCCGCCCATGATGGCCATCTTTCTGCCGTACTTCTTCTTGATGCCCAACAGATCATTGGAGGTCTGTGCAGGTTCCCAAGCGGAAACGCCGATGTCTATCCAATCATCGATGAAGCACTCGCACTTGCCGCAGCAGTGCATGCTGATCTTCAGGCCATGGTTAAGAGCCAAGTCGGCAACGGCCTTGTGGAAGGGCTTTACCAGACGCTGATACATGTCAACACTGATGAAGGGGAAGTTGGCAGCGGCGGTATCGTCGAGAATGCAGTAGCAATCGGGATTATAATGCTTGAGCATATTCTTCTCAACTTCCAGATAATACTTGGTGAGGGTATCGAAGAGCTCATAAACCTCTTCGGGCTCTTCGTGCATGGCGCAGAGAGCCTCGGTGAAGCTCATCATATTTACCAGCATAATGAAAATATCACCGTAGGAAATAACAACAGGATTATTCTCGGAATCTCTGTTAGCAAGATCCTTCTTGGCAAGCTTCTCCCAGTCGATATGAGAAATATCGGGAATCTTGACCTTATCGCGCCACTTGGTGATATCATCAAGGAACACTATACCGGGTACGGGCATACCGGCGCCCATGGACTCCTCGGTAGTGGTATAAAGGATACCGTATTCGTCCTGCGTGTAGCCTTCCGGCGTAGTAGTTCTCTGGAACATACCGGGGTTTACAAGCCAGCCCATCATATCGTATTTGGGGATATACTCGGGGATCTCCCCGTTCATAAGCCGCATATAATTTTGTTTCTCAGTAAGCATTCGAGCCACCTCCGTAGTACTATGGCTGAATTTTACTATATTATTATGAATATGTCAAAACATTTGGCCCAATGATATCCGCGCAGCACGGCGCTTATGAGGGCGCAGGTGGTATTGTTGACTTGCCCTGCAGCCTGATAAAATCCACTGAAGCGGAGGCGGCGCAATGTATGACGTTATAATATGCGGGCTTGGCCCAGCCGGTTCTACCCTTGCCGCTGCTCTTGACAGCAGTCTTTCCGTGCTGGCAATCGACAAGAAAAACGACACCGGCAAATTTATGAAACCATGCGGCGGTTTGCTTGCTCCCGACGCTCAAAAAGCGCTGGCCCAGTTGGGTCTTAATCTGCCAAAGGAAGTCCTTGTGGACCCGCAGATATTCTCCGTGCGTACCATTGATATGGATAACGACCTTATACGCACTTATCAGCGAATGTATATCAACCTCGACCGCCACAAATTCGACTTGTGGCTCATGTCCGAAATACCGGAAAATGCCAGTATACGGGAGGGCGTTGTAACGAGGCTGGAGAAAACCACGGCAGGTTATAGAGTGTACTGGCTTGAAAACGGAACAGAGCATTCGGCGGAGTGCCGATACGTAGTCGGCGCAGACGGCGCACATTCAAGGATACGCCGCTCAATTGCCCCCGAGTTCAAGTGCAGAAGTTATCTGTCGGTTCAGCAGTGGTTTCGTGAGGAAAATCCAGTGCCCTTCTATTCCTGCATATTTGACAATTCCGTCACCGATTGCTACTCCTGGACTATTTCAAAGGACGGTTATTTCATTTTCGGCGGCGCGTATCCTCATAAGAATGCAAGACAGCTTTTTGAGAAGCAGAAAAAGTCACTGGAAAAGTTAGGCATGAAAATCGGCGAGGCCGTTAAAACGGAAGCCTGCCTTGTTCTTCGTCCCGCCACAGCCAACAGCTTCTGCTGCGGGAAGGACGATGCTTTTCTAATAGGCGAAGCTGCAGGTTTTATAAGTCCAAGCTCCCTCGAAGGAATTAGCAGCGCCATAAAGAGTGCTTCGGCCCTTGCAGAAGTCCTCAATTCCAAAAGAAGCGCCCCGCTTAAAGCCTATCGCAGAAAAACCGCCGGGCTCAGGCGCACGCTGACTTTTAAAATAGCCAAGTGCCCATTCATGTATAATCCGCTTGTCCGCAAATTCGTCATGCTATCCGGCCTTAATACCATCCCGGTTAAAGGCTGTGAGCGCAATATTATATAAAACAAAAGAGATTTTGAGCACCATGCGCTCAAAATCTCTTTTTTATTGGAATTAATATCAATCGTAAATGCTCTTGCCGTCCTTATCCGCCGCTTCGTAGGTAGAAGAGATGCAGATGGAGAAGTGGAAAATGGGTCTGTTGACCTCAACCAGCTTAAGAGGCAGATGGGGCACGCCGCCGGGCACGAAGATCATGGCGCTCTTTGTGATGCGGTGGGTCTCGCCGTTCATGGTGAACTCAACAATGCCGCCCAGGTCATCGGGATCATCGGGATTGCTGCCGAAGAAACCGAGAAGCTCATCGTTGGGGTGGGTGTGCTCATCGGGGAAAATGGGCTCCTCCATTGCGTGATGATACCAGGAGGTATTCATCTGAAATGCGCCGGGAACGACGTTATCGTCGATCCAGCGGATTCGGGTACCAAACTTCTTATAACGCTCCAGAAACTCCGCAGAAAACTCGGGAGCCTG
>CAYYLZ010000111.1:0-4716 GCA_964472725.1 uncultured Oscillospiraceae bacterium | reverse complement strand
ATCGGCGTAACCTGCACCAACCCCGCAGTTACCGAGGGCAACGACTACTACTTCCGTATCTGCTTCCTGGATCCCTTCCAGGGCACCGTTCTTGCTAACTTCGCCAACGACCAGATCGGCGCAAAGACCGTTTACTGCCTCGGCGAGCTCGGCAACGACTATGACCAGGGTCTTATCAACTACTTCAAGGAAGCCGGCGAGGCTCTCGGCATGACCATCATCACCGAGTCCTTCCCCGCTGACAACTCCGACTTTACCTCTTATCTCACCAACGCCAAGAACGCAGGCGCAGACGCTATCTTCGCTCCCTGCTCCATCAGCTACGCTCAGCTCATCATTGAGCAGTGCTCCACTCAGGGCATCAGCCTTCCCATCGTTGCTCCCGACACCTGGGACTCCAACGTTATCCTCAACGCTGCTAAGGGCACCGACCTCGACATCAACGTTACCACCTTCTTCGCAGAAGGCGGCGCTCCCGATTTTGAGTCCGGCCTGAAGGCATGGATCAACGGCGACTCCACCAACCTGACCAACAACGGCGGCGACGACACCATCTCTGCTGTTACCGTTATGGGTTATGACGCTTACAACGTAGCTCTCGAAGCTATCAAGGCTGCTGGCACCACCGACACCGCCAAGATCCGCGACGCTATCGCCGGCCTCTCCACCTCCGGTATCACCGGCTCCATCTCCTTCAACGCCATCGGCGACGCTAACCGCGACGCAGCTTACATCAAGCACGCCAACACCGAGACCGGCGCTTGGGACTTCGTTGCGATTCAGGGCGTAAACTGATCCCTCTCCGCATAATACTTAGTCTTTGATTCGTGGCGGGGGCCTGAAACACGGCCCCCGCCAAGAGTTCTATTTAGCCTATCGTCCGCTGGAGCGAATATATGCGTTTCCCGACCGGGACAAGCCCGATTTCCCCGTTGCCAAGTAAAATCGGGGAACGGATCTATTCGCTTAGCAGCAAATCTTTTTCGTAAGGAGGAGCTTTGTCATGACTGACTTTATAAGCGCCAACCTGCCGTATCTGCTGGCCGGTATATCCACCGGCGGTCAGTACGCCCTTATAGCCATCGGCTACACCATGGTTTACGGTATTCTGCGCCTTATAAACTTCGCCCACGGCGATGTTTTCATGGTAGCAGGTCTTGTTATGGTCTATGTTTCCGCCGCTTTCGGCCCCTATGTCGCTATCCCCGTAGTCATTATCTCCACTATGGTGCTGGGCTTCGCCATTGAGCGCGCGGCATACAAGCCCCTGCGCAGCGCCCCGAGAATGAGCGTTATGATCTCCGCTATCGGCGTAAGCTACCTGCTGCAGAACTGCGCCCTTTACTTCACCGGCGGTCTGCCCCAGATCTACCCCGCTATCCCCTTCCTGGCCAAGTCCGTCACACTCTTCGGCGCAACCACCAAGCTGGTAACTCTCATCACTCCCGTTCTCACCATCGTTCTCGTTATCCTGCTCATGCTGCTCATCAACCACACCAAGATGGGCATGGCCATGCGCGCCGTTTCCAAGGATTTCGAGACCAGCCAGCTCATGGGCATCAAGATAAACAGCGTTATCAGCATAACCTTTATCATCGGCTGCTTCCTTGCCGCTATCGGTTCCCTGCTCTACTTCTCCAACTACACCTCCGTTATCCCCACCTCCGGCGGCATGCCCGGCCTTAAGGCCTTCGTTGCGGCGGTATTCGGCGGTATCGGCTCTATTCCCGGCGCTGTTATCGGCGCGTTTATCATCGGTATCTGCGAGAACATTATGAAGGGTCTTGGCCTGACCGCCTTCTCCGACGCCTTCACTTTCGTTCTGCTGATAGTCATTCTGGTCGTCAAGCCCACCGGCATTTTCGGTGAAAAGGCGACAGATAAGGTTTGAGGTGAGCGCCATGACTACATTGAACAAGAAATCCAATACCGGCAAATTTATTGCCATCATCTGCCTCGCGCTGGTCTACATACTGGCCTTCCTGCTGGATAACGTGCTGCCCTCCACTTCCTTTACCCTTATGCTCATACCCGTTCTGCAGAAGGGCGCCATCTATGCCCTGCTCTGCGTTTCCATGAACCTGCTCAACGGCTTCACCGGCCTGTTCTCCCTCGGTCAGGCAGGCTTCATGCTCATAGGCGGCTATACCTACGCTGCCATTACCATTCCCGCAGCTCAGCACGACTCCGTTTATCAGTATTTTGACAGCGTTATCCGCTTCTCCATTCCCGAAGCCCTCAGCGGCATTCTCGGCAGCAGCCTCGGCACCGTTCTCGGAGTTGTGATATCCCTTATCATCGCCGGCCTCCTTGCCGCCATATTCGCCGCCCTTATCGGCTTCCCCGTTCTTCGCCTGAAGAGCGACTATCTCGCCATCGCCACCCTTGGCTTTGCGGAAATTATCCGCGCCTTCTTCCAGTGGGAAGGCCTTGGTGCCATTACCAACGGCTCCAACCAGCTGAGAAAGTTCGTTACCTTCAGCGGTATCGAGCTGAACATCGGCAGCCTGAGCCTCGAGCTGGGCACCCTCTTCCTCTTCGTAATAGTTACCCTTTGCGTTGCGGTCATCGTCCTGCTTATCAATTCCTCCTACGGACGCGCCCTCAAGGCCATTCGTGACGACGAGGTCGCCGCCGAGGCAATGGGCATCAGCCTTTTTAAGCACAAGATGATATCCTTCATCATTTCCAGCTTCTTCGCCGGCGTTGGCGGCGCGCTGCTGGCCATGTTCCAGACCACCATTCAGGCCTCCACCTTCAAGAGCGCCATGACCTACGAGATCCTGCTCATGGTGGTTATCGGCGGTATCGGCTCCATCTCCGGCAGCTGCATCGCCTCCTTCCTCTACATAGCCCTTTCCGAGTGGATCCTGCGCTTCCTGGACGAAGGCTCTCTCTTCGGTCTTATCGACGTTCCCTTCTTCCGCGACGGTTTCCGCAAGGTCGTTTTCTCCGTAGTTATCATGATAATCGTGCTCTTCTTCTCCAAGGGCATCATGGGTGACAAGGAACTTAGCTTCAAGGGCATAGGCGGCCTGCTGAACAAATTTAAAAAGAAAAAAGCCGCGCCTGCCGCGGCAGAAGTAATCAGCGAGGAGGGTGAAGCAAATGAGTAACGTCCTTCATGTTGAAAACATTACCATGCAGTTCGGCGGCGTTGTCGCCGTAAACAACCTCTCCCTCGATATTCCCGAGGGAAAGATTGTGGCGCTCATCGGCCCCAACGGCGCAGGTAAGACCACCGCCTTCAACTGCATCACCGGCGTATACCAGCCCACCAGCGGTCTTGTTGAGTTCATGGGCAAGCCCATGGTAAGAAGCTATCCCACCGGTAAGATGAAGAAGCAGTACAAGGGCGAAAACGGCGACCTTTACACCGGTCAGTCCGTTATTGACCCCACTCCCGACCACATCACCAAGCTGGGTATCGCCCGTACCTTCCAGAACATTCGTCTCTGGAAGAGCATGACCGTATTTGAAAACGTTCTCATCGCAAAGCACATGCGCGCAAAGCAGAACGTATTTTCCGCCATTTTCCGCGGCAATGCCAAGGAAGAGAAGCGTATGCGCGAGGAAACCATGGCGCTTCTGCAGGAGCAGGGCCTTGACAAGTTCAAGGATGAGTTGGCCACCAGCCTGCCCTACGGTCTCCAGCGCCGCCTTGAGATAGCCCGCGCACTGGCTACCAATCCCAAGCTGCTGCTCCTCGACGAGCCTGCAGCGGGTATGAACCCCCAGGAAACTCAGGAACTGGCGGAGTTCATCAAGCAGATCCGTGACAAATACAACCTGACCATCTTCCTTATCGAGCACCACATGGACCTCGTTATGAAGATATCCGACTACATCTACGTTATCGACTTCGGCAGCAAGATCGCCGAGGGCATACCGGAAGAAGTTCAAAACAACCAGCGCGTTATCGACGCTTATTTGGGGGTGGCAGACGAAGATGAGTGAACCTATCCTTAGAATAAAAGACCTTAAGGTCAACTACGGCGGCATCGAAGCCGTAAAGGGCATCTCTCTTGACGTGCCCCAGGGCGAGATAGTCACCCTTATCGGCGCAAACGGCGCAGGTAAGAGCTCCACTCTCCGCGCCATTTCCGGCCTTGTCAAGCCCACCACGGGAACCATCGAATTCGAGGGAGAGGACATCACCGGCAAGAACCCCACCGACATCGTTACCCGCGGCATCACCCTTGTGCCCGAGGGCCGAAAGATATTCCCCGACCTGACCGTTAAGGAAAATCTCCGCGTGGGCGCATATCTCCGCAAGGACGATATCACCGACGACATCAACTGGGTATATGACCTCTTCCCCCGCCTGAAGGAACGTTCCTGGCAGGCCGGCGGTACTCTCTCCGGCGGCGAGCAGCAGATGCTGGCAGTCGGCAGAGCTCTTATGAGCCGCCCCAAGGTCATCATGATGGACGAACCCTCTCTGGGTCTTGCTCCTCTGGTCGTCCGCGGTATCTTCGACATTATCAAGGAGATAAACAAGCAGGGCATGACCATTCTGCTCATTGAGCAGAACGCCAACATGGCGCTCAAGACCGCTCACCTTGGCTACGTTATGGAGACCGGACGCATCACCCTTTCCGGCCCCGGCAGGGAGCTCCTTGCCAACGAGTCCGTCAAGGCTGCGTATTTGGGAACTTAATAATCATAACCACCGGCCGTGCCGGTGGTTTGCACAAGCCCCCTTAGGGCATGTTG
>CAYYLZ010000110.1:0-4771 GCA_964472725.1 uncultured Oscillospiraceae bacterium | reverse complement strand
CCGCCGCAGATGAAGAGGATATTGGTGGTGTCTATCTTGATGAATTCCTGATGGGGGTGCTTTCTTCCACCCTGAGGAGGAACGTTGGCAACGGTACCTTCAAGAATTTTAAGCAGAGCCTGCTGCACGCCTTCGCCGCTTACATCGCGGGTGATGGACGTATTCTCGCTCTTGCGGGAGATCTTATCGATCTCGTCCACATAGATGATGCCTCGCTGAGCCAGCTCCACATCGAAATCCGCAGCCTGAAGCAGGCGCAGAAGAATATTCTCCACGTCGTCGCCAACATAACCGGCCTCGGTAAGAGTGGTGGCGTCGGCAATGGCGAAGGGAACCTTCAGTATCTTGGCAAGGGTCTGGGCAAAAAGGGTCTTGCCGCTGCCGGTGGGGCCAAGGAGCAGAATGTTGCTCTTCTGAAGGTCAACGTCGGCGGAGCCGCCGTAGACTATTCTTTTATAGTGGTTATAGACCGCAACGCTCAGGGCGATTTTAGTGCGATCCTGGCCGATGATATACTCGTCCAGGAAAGCCTTTATCTCCTTGGGCTTGGGCAAGTCCGTGGAAAGGCCGGAGGCGTTTGCGATTTTTGTCTGTGCAATATCAAGCTCGGCGCCGATAATATCAACGCAGAGCTTTACGCATTCATCGCAGATGAACGCATTGCGGCCGGCAATTATGCGCTCCACCTCGTCCTGAGCCTTACCGCAGAACGAGCAACGCACCGGTCTTCTTTCATCGGTTTTGGGCATATTAATCTCCATGCGGCCTTGCCGCTCAAATAATCATCGAAAAGTTCTCACGCATGGGGGATTTTCGCCATCAACGCCGGTTGCCCGCAGGGCGAGGCGTTGGGCTTTTAGATAATAATAGTGTGATTTTCACACTATCCTCCTGCGCTTAGTGATATTTTTCAGCGCTTGTAAATGACCTCGTCGATGAGACCATACTCCTTGGCCTGCTCAGCGTCCATGAAGTAATCGCGCTCGCAGTCGCGCTCAACTACCTCAAGGGGCTTGCCGGTATTCTCGGCAAGAATAGTGTTGAGCTTCTTCTTGGTGTGAGCAATGCGGGCAGCCTGGATCTGGATATCGGTTTCCTGACCCTGAGCGCCGCCGGAGGGCTGGTGGATCATTATCTCAGCGTTGGGCAGAGCGTAACGCTTACCCTTGGTACCGGCAGAAAGCAGGAACGCACCCATGCTGGCGGCCATGCCGACGCAGATGGTGGATACATCAGCCTTGATATACTGCATGGTATCATAGATAGCCATACCTGCGGTTACGGAGCCACCGGGGCTGTTGATATAGAACTGGATATCCTTATCGGGATCCTGAGCTTCAAGATAAAGAAGCTGGGCAACGATGAGGCTGGCGGTGGTATCGTTCACTTCCTCGGAGAGGAAAATGATGCGATCGTTCAAAAGGCGGGAGAAGATGTCGTAGGAACGCTCTCCTCTCGAGGTCTGCTCTACTACATAAGGGACAAGGCTCATGTGTCGTTCCTCCTTTTCGTTATTTTCATACAAAAAATGTGTGTTGAATAGCGTTTTTCGGTCGCTGCCGCATCTTGCGGCAGCGGCCGAAAATAAGTTACGTATGAAATCGACAGTTTCGATTATATCCAAAAGACAGGAAAATTATTCCTCGGTTGCCTCAGCAGGAGCAGCTTCCTCTGCGGGAGTCTCTTCCTTGGGCTCGGCAGCCTTCTTGGTGCTCTTTCTGGTGGTCTTCTTGGCGGGCTTCTTCTCCTCAGCGGGAGCCTCAGCCTCTTCTGCCTTCTCTTCTTCCTTGGGCTCGGGGAGAGCAACTGCGTTGTCGATAACGAAGTCGGCAGCCTTGGTCATGAGAATGCTGTCGGTAAGGATCTCAACATCGAAGAACTCCTTGACAGACTCCAGCTCGACATGGTACATGTCAGCCATCTTCTGATATTCCTTATCCTTATCCTCTTCGGTAACGGTGATGTTCTCAAGCTCAGCGATCTTGGTGAGAGCCAGCTCGCTCTTGATCTGCTTCTCTGCGCCGGGACGGCTCTGTGCCTTGAACTGCTCGAGGCTCATACCGAACATCTGCAGATACTGCTCAAAGGGCATACCCTGAGAAGCGATACGCTGTGCGTAATCCTCAACAACGCGGTCAACACGCTCGTCGATCATGCCTTCGTTGATGTCAGCCTGCATGTTCTCCTCGATCTGAGCAAGGAGCAGATCCAAGAATGCGTCGCGGCTGTCATTGGTCTTCTTCTCAAGGAGCTTATCATAGATGCTCTTCTTGTACTCTTCGAGGGTATCGAACTCGGAAACGTCCTTAGCGAACTCGTCGTCCAGCTCGGGCAGGATCTTCTCCTTGACCTCGTGTACCTTAACCTTGAAGAGAGCGGGCTTGCCTGCCAGTTCCTCGGAGTGGTACTCGGTGGGGAAGGTAACGTTTACGTCAACATCGTCGCCGGCCTTGGCGCCGATGAGCTGAACTTCAAAGCCGGGGATAAAGGTGTTGGAGCCAATCTCAAGGCTGTAGCCCTCGCCCTTGCCGCCGTCGAAAGCAACACCTTCGTTGAAGCCTTCGTAGTCGATAACAACGGTGTCACCGAACTTTGCTTCGCGGTCAACGGTCTCAATGCTGCTGTTTCTGTTTCTGAGGGTGTTGAGCTCAGCTTCGATCTCATAGTCCTCAACCTTGGCTTCCTTGCGGACTGCCTCGAGGCCCTTATACTGGCCAAGAGTTACCTCGGGATATACTACTGCGATGATGGTCAGTTCGAGAGCCTTATCATCGGTAACGTTTGCGTTCTCCAGAGAAGGAGCGGCAACTACCTTCAGTTCCTTCTCCTTAACGGCATACATATATGCCTCGGGAGCAAGCTCGTTGATAGCATCATCATAGAAAACGCCCTCGCCGTACATTTTCTCGATGATGGTACGGGGAGCCTTGCCCTTTCTAAAGCCGGGAATGTATATGGAGTTCTTGGTCTTCTTATAGGCTGCGGTGAGAGCCTTGTCGAACTCTTCGGGGCTAATGGTAACGGTAACCGCTACGGCGCTGTTTTCTCTTTTTTCAAGGTTTTTTACTTCCATCTTTGGTTGTCCTCCCATATTTATACCGGCGTGGGCATACTTATCCCCGCCGTTATGACTTCAAAATGCATGACATTTTTATACCATTTTACACTATTGAGCATAGTGCTTTGATATAATAACAAAAAAATTTGAATATTTCCATAGTTTTTTGAAAATATTTTGATTAATTCAAGATTTTTACGGGCTTAAAATCTATGAAATCTGCCGAAACCATCTTATATTCCACATTTCCCCGCTTTCCCTGATACACAAAGCGGTGTCCCAGACCGTGAATATGTCCGGAACAGCAGAGTTTTACATCATAGCGCTCCAGTATTTCAATCAGCTCATTGCACACGTAGGTGTTGAAAATGGGCGGGTAATGGAGGAACACCAGCTTCTCCTGCTCCCCTGCCGCTTTCAGCGAGGCTTCAAGGCGCAGCAGCTCACGGTTCATTATCTTTCGGTCATGCTCGCCGCCGTGAGTTTCCTCCTCGTAGAACCAGCCGCGGGTGCCGCAGATAGCCACATCTCCGTAAGTATGGAAATTATTGTGGAGTATGCTTATGCTCGTTATTCCCTTTTCGCTGAAGAAGTTATTTATCTTATTGGCGGTATTCCACCAATAATCATGGTTGCCCTTGAGGATTATCTTCCTGCCGGGAAATGAGTCAAGAAATTTGAAGTCCAGTTCCGCTTCCTCAAGGCTCATTGCCCAGCTGATATCTCCGCAGATGACGCATACGTCCTCCTCGGTGAGCACCGAAAGCCCCTCTTTCAGCTTCTCCATATAATTTTCCCATCTGCCGCCGAACACGTCCATGGGTTTGGCGCTGGACAGGGACAGATGCGTATCACCGATGGCGTACAGCGCCATAGACTCACTCCTTACTTCAGAAATCCTTTAACGACTTCCTTCATTTCGGTCTTTTCAACGCTCTCGGTAAAGCGGCGTGTCTTGCTTCTGAGTGTTTCAAGAGGCTTGGGCACGGCTGTGCCGGTAACGGCGCTGAGCTTATCAATAAGCTCCAGACCGGGCGCGTCGGCACTCTCGCCGATGGCTTCGAGCACAGCATCGCAGAACTTATAGGGGCTTGCGGTAGAAACCACGGTGGCAGGGGTAACGTCACCTGTCTCGGCGCGATAGTCGCAGAGCACCTTATAGGCAACGGCAGTGTGGGTATCGATAAGATAATTCTGCTCCTTATAGAGCTTGCCTATAATCTGGCGTGTGGTATTATCATCGCAAAAGCCGCCGGAGAATACAGCGTCCAGCTTTGCCTTTACCTCGTCGGTAACGGTATACTTACCCTCGGCGGAAAGCTGCTCCATCCAGCTGCGTATCTGAGCGTCGTCCATGCCGCTCAGGTCAAAGAGCAGGCGCTCGAGATTGCTGGAAATAAGGATATCCATAGAGGGAGATACGGTGGTATGGAACTGACGGTTCTTATCGTAGGTGCCGGTCTTGATAAAATCGGTGAGCACGTTGTTTGCGTTGGAGGCGCAGACAAGGCGGTTCACGGGCAGACCCATCTTCATTGCGTAGTAACCGGCAAGGATATTGCCGAAGTTGCCGGTAGGAACGCAGAAGTTCACCTTATCGCCAAGCTTTACAAGGCCGTTGTTGACCATATCGCAGTAGGCGGAGAAATAATATACCACCTGAGGCAGCAGGCGTCCCCAGTTGATGGAGTTGGCGGAGGAAAGGAAATATCC
>CAYYLZ010000109.1:0-4783 GCA_964472725.1 uncultured Oscillospiraceae bacterium | reverse complement strand
CATTCTTCAGAATGTCGATAAGCTTTTCAAACATGTCAATACGCCTCCGAATATAGAATATGTTAATATAGGGTGCAGTGTTAATTGCAATCTCTAAATACATATTATACAACGTCGATGGCGCTTACTCAACCCAAAAATTGAAAAAATACGTCTAATTTTGCTGTTCATTTCCATTTGAAAAGCAGCATGCCGCCCGCCATAAGGCCAAGACCCACGTATTTGTTCCAGCCGAAGGGGAGCTTTTCGCTGCCGAGAAGACCGAATGCGTCGATTAGCGCCGCCGTAAGCAGTTGGGTTATGAGAATAACGCTCACCGCCGCGGTAGGGCCAAGTCCCTTGACGGAGAGCATGACCGTCACCGTGATGATAAGTCCCAGTACGCCACCCAGCCAGTATACCTTGTTTACGCTGCCCAAACCGGAAAAGCTGCCGCTGCCCCAAATGAGCATGACCATAAGGGAGAGAATAAAGGCCGTGCCCTGAGCGAATACATTGGACTCCCAAAGTCCTATTCTATCCGAAAGGCGGGTATTGATAACGCCCTGGAAACTCATAGCCGCGCCGGCAATGGCGCTCATAATAAAGCCAAGCATATTAATCCTCCATGCAGCATAGCTGCTCTAATAGTCATTAAAATCCTCGAGCATGGAGGATTTTTGCCATCATCGCCGGTTGTCCGAAGGACGAGGCGATGGGCATTTAACTGACATTAGTGTGATTTTCACACTAATGTCACCTCACGGCTATTATTTGCCGAAAGGTGGATTTTATACGTTGGATACTTGACGGTGTTTACATAGCAGTATATAATAAACTTTACTAAAATGTTAATAATATTTAGAATTATGAGAAAAGAAGAGCGATATGAAAATTAAGGCAGAGATATACTCGAGGAAAATAATGATATTAGGGGTGGCGCATTGCCATGAAGGGAATTGTTCGGATATTAGTGTTATGGCACCGACATTAGGGTCTGGTGTAGTAAGAATTCAGCTAAGAGACTATGATTGCTCGGCACTCATCAAAATATACACAGAATTACACCCGTTTCAGTGAATAAATATAAGATGAATATAAGAAAAATTATAGTTTGCCTATGCGCCACGGCATTGTTATGCTGTGGTTGTGGTTGTGGGAAAATGCGGGAAATTCCTTTGGATAGCAGATACGCAGCGTTAGTGGAACAAGAAAATGCATTGTTGGAACATTTGACGATAGGCGATTTGGCAGAAAGGTTTCAAAACAAAAAACGTTGCTATGTTGTAGAAATTACTGAAATCATGCCGCCTGAAGATGTAGTGCTTGAGGAATATGAGCTGGATGAATATGGTTTTGCGGATTATGATGGTAAAATGCTCCATTTATGGCATTGCGAACAAGTTGTGATAAGATGTAAAATCGTGTCCAAAAGTGGCGTGGCAGAAGAATTTGAGGCTGAGTCAGAAGATGAGTATGTATTTGGATACGTGAAACGTTTTGTGTGCGATGATGGATGTGCTATTGATACACAATGGACTGATTTTGAGGGGTTTAAAGAGACTGAAACGCTTTTGATATTTGATGCGTATGACTATGGTTCAGGACCAGCAATGCCTCTTGCTTCCAAACGTGCGACAAACCTGAATATGACTTTGGTAATTGATGGTAATGGAACCCTATATAGCTGTTATGAAGGCGGCGTTAAATTGCCCGAAGGGACTGGTCATTTGTGAAAAATATGTGTGTGATAGGATTGGGAGCATGGTTGTTGTTTGCAACAGCGTGTGAGGCAAAGCCTGAAGATGCCTACATGAACTTCGCTCGATATATAGAGATGGAAACTGCTTATTTTGAGGAAACTGAAGTGAAGGACTTGTCCGAAAATGCGGAATGGATCGTTCTTGCGCAAATTGATGAAATTTCACCATTGGAGAGTTGTGAGTTTTCATACCCGATAGAACGCACAGGACAAAGCGAAGAGAACTGGATTGCAGAATTGGTGTATGTAAATACTACCGTGAAATGTTCGGTGAAGGGTAGTTGCCCGAAGAAAAAACTTTGCATTCCGGTAGTGGTTAGGTATTTTTCAAAAGATAACGAATTGGAGTTAAGGACTCCTTACTACGAAATTTGGAACGATGATTCAATAGACACAGAGAGCGGTATGCTTCTTCTGTTCGGGTGCACTGAGAGTGAGCTGACAGGTTGTACTGATATGGTATACGTTGTAGATGAACATGGCGGTTATTTTTACAGTAACAGTTTTATGGTTTATCTCGGTGAAATAAATTACTGATATATATACAGAATTCCCTGCAATTCAAACGAACTGCAGGGAATTCTGTATATATAAGCATTACTTCAGATACTTGTCAAAGAATGCAAGCACTTCCTTGCAGTTTTCGAGGGTCATGAAGTCCTTGTCGCTGTGGTTGCGCTCAGGATAGGTGCAAAGATGCACGCGGTCAGCGCCGCAGACCTCGGTAATGCGTTCAGCCAGCAGGGTGCTGTGCTGGTAGGGAACAACGGCGTCTGCCATGCCCTGCTGGATCATGGTGGGGGGAATGTCCTTGTGTACCATGCTGTAGGGGCTTATTACCCGCAGCAGGTTCTTGTTTTTGGTACCGAAGGCCAGCTCATACATGGAGGGAGGAGCCTCCTCGCCCTCTGCCACGGGAGCGGCAGCCATGCGGCGAACTTTGGACTGGCGATACCACTCGTCCTCATCGGCATAGAGAATGGAAGGGCCGTACATATCGCAGATGGCCTGCAGCTTGGTGGACTCACCGGCCCAGCCAAACTCCTCGCCCTCGTACTCTACCCAGTTGCCGGTAAAGCCCATGGTGAGGGTGATGTGTCCGCCGGCGCTGTCGCCGATCATGCCGAAGTGCTCGGGGTCAAAGCCGTACTCGGCAGCGTGTGCGCGTGCCCAGCGGACGGCGGTCTTAACGTCGTAGATGAACTCGGGATAGCTTACGCCGGGAGCGAGGCGGTAGTCAACGGAGATGACCGCGTAGCCGAACTTGACCGCGTCGATAATGCAATCAAGAGCACCCTCAAGCTTGTTGCCAAGGTACCAGCCGCCGCCGTGAACATAGAAAATTACGGGGAAGGGAGCCTTGGCCTCGTCGGGGAGGTAGATGTCCAGCTTCTGCTGGGGCAGGGTGCCGTACTGAACGTCAAGAACCTTATTTTTTACTCTGTTGGTGTCGAAGGTAACGGGAGTTGCCATGCGGGCGAAATCTTCGGGAGTGACGTATTCGAATTCAGCGGTGTTTGCCATATATTTTTCCTCCTTATGAGTTTTTAATATTTGTTTTTCAGATGCACCGAGCAGTTGGGGTTCACGTAGCGCTGCTTGCCGACGGTCTGATTCTCATACTCGATGGCGTCGACAGGGCAGTGGTGCAGGCAGGCGAGGCACATGGAGCAGCGGCCCTCCCAAACGGGAGCGTCCTCAAATTTTATGCAGGACATGGGGCACACGGTGACGCATTTACCGCAGCCCAGACAATTATCGGTAACTCGCAGCTTGCTTGTTCCGGCGGCTGTGCTGATCGCCTCGGTGGGCATGAAGGGCATGCGGGGAGCCTTGTCCGTCAGCTTGCCGTTTTCCTTGGCCTTGAGCTTGTCTATGATGCCGTTGACTGTGGCTCTTGCGGCGTCAAGCTTGGCGGTGAGCACCTGCTGTGAGGGGAGATTGGACCAAAGAATGAAGTTGTCGGGCATAACAACATCAAAGGAACCGTTGTAGCCGATGCCCTTGTTTTTCAGCGCCATACCGAGAGCCGCCCCCTCGTCGCCGGTGCCTGCGCCGCAGGTGAAAACGCCAAAGGTGTGCTGGTTTGTGTAGCCTGTCAGCTCAAGCTTCTCGATGAATGCCGCAACAGGGCCGGGCAGAGTATATGCAAAAGTGGGAACGACGAAGCCGAGGTACTCGTCGCCGGTAATGTCAAAATCGTAGTGGCCGTCCCGAATGGCGAGGCCGATGGAGATTATTCTGCTGTCCAGTGCGGAAGCTATCTGCTCCGCGACGGACTGGGAATTGCCAGTGGCGGAAAAATAAAATATCACAGGAACCACCCTTTCTGATTGCTTTTGATTAAGTATAGCATAGGCGATATGGCTTTTCAAGAATTAAGTAAACGGTTGACATAGCCTTGGCGGGGAAGTATAATTGTTGCAAAATTATTGCGTGTTATTTATTAAGCGCAGAAAGGGGAAAATATGATAAAGCAGTTTGAATGCGGAACCTCCGGCACTATAGTTGAAACCAGGGCCGGAAAGATAAGAGGTTTTAAGCTTGAAAGCACCTATACCTTCCACGGCATCAAGTACGCTAATGCAAAGCGTTTCCAGCAGCCCACCCCGGTTGAGCCATGGGAGAGAGTTCAGGACGCACTGTGGTACGGTCACGTTGCACCCCTGATGAGCCCCAATTCTCCTGCGATGGATCTGCTCATTCCCCACCGTTTCTGGCCTGAGAGTGAGGATTGCCTCTATCTAAACGTATGGACTCAGTCCCTGAACAAGGACTCCAAAAAGCCCGTTATGGTATGGCTCCACGGCGGCGGATACGCTGCAGGATCCTCCATTGAAATGGTGGCCTACGATGGCGATAACCTGAGCAAATACGGCGACTGTGTAGTTGTCACCATCAACCATCGCCTTAACATTCTCGGCTACTTCGACCTTTCTTCCTACGGCGAGCGCTTTGCCAACTCCGGCAACGCCGGTCAGGCGGATATCGTTGAGGCTCTCAAGTGGGTTCGCGATAATATCGCCGGCTTCGGCGGCGACC
>CAYYLZ010000108.1:0-4886 GCA_964472725.1 uncultured Oscillospiraceae bacterium | reverse complement strand
CCCTTGCCGCCGCCGGTTTTCTCGATGATGTCAACGAGAGCGTTGGTGATGGCTTCCTTGCTCCAGTCAGCCTTGTCGAACTTACCGTTGTCGAGACCGCCCTGGATAGCGATCTTGCCGCCGTACTTCTTGAGCAGCTCGGGAATGTTGTTCTCAAGAACAGCGCCCTGGAAAATGTCGATGCCCATGTCGATCATGTCGGGAACCAGATCGGCAGCGTAGCTGTCGGAGTGGTGAACGATGAGCTGGCAATCGCATTCCTTCTTCCAGAAGCCGTAGATCTTGGTATAAGCGGGCTTGATGAACTCGCGGAAGGTCTCGGGGCTCATCATCAGACGGGTCTGGCTGCCCCAGTCGTCGTGCTGGAAGAGAGCGTCGGGATGATAACGCTTCTTGGTTTCCTTTGCAACCTCGATCTGCCAATCAACGATGAAGTCGATGAGATCGTGCATTGCTTCGGGCTCCTCGTAGAAGTTGACCATTGCGTCTTCAACGCCCATGAGGTAGTGCAGCTTCTCGAAAAGGCCGTTTACGAACCAGGGAGCAACGAACTTATCGTTGCGGTCGATCTTCTCGATCTGAGCGAGAGTTGCGTCCCACTCTTCCTCGGGGTAGGTGCTGGGATCGGGAACGATGGGCTCAAGAATGTCACGCCACTTGGTAACGTCCTTGAGAACCTTCTCTTCGCCTTCGCAGTGGGGGAAGGGGCCGGGCTCGCCTACGGGCCAGGAAACCTTTACGCCCCAGTCATTCACGGTCCAGCCGCCAACTTCGCAGAAGCCGCCGCAGTGGTTGTGAATGGGGTCAAGAATGTACTCCATGTAGTCAAACTGGTTGACGAAACGGTCGGGGTTACCGAGCTTGATGGTTTCGATCAGGTTTTGTTTACGGGTAAGCATTGTATATCCTCCTCTTGTTTGATTTTCGTTATGTATTCCTTACGGAAAATGTCCTTTTATTATTGTATATTATTTTTCGCCGATTTGCAAGCAGATTAAATGATGTATGCTCACTGAGCGCGAACCTTTTTGAGCTTTGCGAAGCGGGGCATGGAGTTTTCCAGCGCTCTGGGAGGCTCGCCCTGAACCAGAGGCAGCAGATAATCGATGAACTCCTGTTTTACGCTGCAGCCGTCGTCGCCGATCCACTCGAGAGGAACCTTGCTCTCGTAGTTGGCGACGGAGGTGAGGGGAATAAGCTTGGTCTTGCACTCATAGCCGTTTTCGCGGCTGCATTCAAAGGCTACCATGTAGCCGGTTTCGCCTGCAACTGCGGCCTCAACGGCGGCGCGGCCTGCAAGAGCAGCCTCGTTGATGTCGGTGAGAGAGGCGCAGTGGGAGGCGCAGCGCTGGAGCAGGCTCAGCTCGATGCCGCGAACCTTGCAACCCAGCTTTGCCTTGACTATGTCTGCCAGCTTAACGGCAAGACCACCCAGCTGGGCGTGACCGAAGCCGTCGGTGGCGGAGGTGACCGCTTCGGAAACGAAGCGGCCGTCGGCGTAATGTATACCTTCGGAAACTGCAACAAGGGCGGAGCCATTTTCCTTGTAAAGCTTTTCAACGGCAGCAAGGAACTCGTCCATGTCGAAGTCTACCTCGGGGAGGTAAACAAGGTCGGGGCCGTCGCCACAGTAGGTGGCGAGAGCGGCAGAGGCAGCCAGCCATCCGGCGTGGCGGCCCATGATCTCAATGATGGTAACGGCACCGGTATCGTAAACTCTTGCGTCGCGGCTTACCTCCATGCAGGAGGTGGCGATGTACTTGGCGGCGCTGGCAAAGCCGGGGCAGTGGTCGGTGCCGAAAAGGTCGTTGTCTATGGTCTTGGGAATACCCATAACGCGGCATTCATATCCGCTCTTTGCCATGAAACGGCTGATTTTGTCGCAGGTGTCCATGGAATCGTTGCCGCCGTTATAGAAGAAGTAGCGCACATCGTACTTCTTGAATATCTCGAGAATCCGCTGATAATCGGTATCATCCTTCTCAGGGTCAGCCATCTTGTAGCGGCAGGAACCCAGATCGGAAGAGGGGGTGTACTGCAGGTATTCCAGCTCCTGCTCGTCCTCCTGACCGATATCGTAAAGAACGTTGTTCAGCACACCCTTAATACCGTGGGCAGCGCCGTAAACCTTGGTTATATTCTCCGCGGCGAGAGCAGCCTTTGCAGCGCCGTAGAAGCTTGAATTGATAACTGCGGTGGGTCCGCCGGACTGGGCAATGACGCACGCGCCTTTAAGCTGTGCCATAAATATGACCTCCTGAAGTTTTATAGTGCCATTATAGCAACAAAGACTGCCTATTTCAATTAATTTTCCTTTTATTTTGTTCTTTAGTGTGATACAATATTGAAAACTGAGCCGCCGGGGAATTGGCGGCGGAATGGAGATGTTATCATGCCTATCGTAACTTCCACCGAGATGTTCAAAAAAGCGTATGAGGGCGGCTATGCCGTCGGCGCTTTCAATGTTAATAATATGGAGATCATTCAGGGTATCACCGAGGCTGCTGCCGAGACCCGTTCTCCCATCGTCCTGCAGGTTTCCGCCGGTGCAAGAAAGTACGCCAAGCACGTTTACCTGATGAAGCTCATCGAGGCCGCCGAGGCCGACACCGGTCTGCCCATTTGTGTCCACCTTGACCACGGTGCTGATTTCGAGGTCTGCAAGTCTTGCATCGACGGCGGCTTCACCTCCGTCATGATCGACGGCTCCCACTTTGATTTCGAGGAAAATATCCGTCTTACCAAGCAGGTAGTTGACTATGCCCATGACCACGGCGTAGTGGTAGAAGGTGAGCTTGGCCGTCTTGCTGGTATTGAGGACGACGTAAATGTAAGCGCTGCCGATTCTTCTTATACCGATCCCAACCAGGTCGAGGAATTCGTAAGAGCTACCGGCGTTGACTCTCTTGCCATCGCCATCGGCACCAGCCACGGCGCATATAAGTTCAAGCCCGGCACCAATCCCCGGCTTCGCTTCGATATCCTTGAGGAGATTTCCAAGCGCCTGCCCGGCTTCCCCATCGTGCTCCACGGCGCGTCTTCCGTTACCCAGTCCTATGTTGAGACCATCAATGCCAACGGCGGCAAGTTGGTTGACGCTCTCGGTGTTCCCGAGGATCAGCTGCGCAAGGCCGCTCAGATGGCTGTCTGCAAGATAAATATCGACTCCGACCTGCGCCTTGCAATGACCGCCGGCGTACGTGAGTTCGTATACAACAACCCCGCTGACTTTGATCCCCGTGCCTACCTTAAGCCCGGCCGTCAGAACGTCAAGGATCTGGTAAAGCATAAGATAATCAACGTCCTCGGAAGCAATGACAAAATCTGAGGGTCTGCTGAAAAAACTTAATGACTATTGCCCCGGCGCTGTGCCAATGCACATGCCGGGGCATAAGCGCAATGTGATGCTGGCGGGATACCTTGAACAGCTGGGCGCGGGCGTGGATATAACGGAAATAAACGATTTCGACGACCTCCACGACGCTGACGGCGTTATCGCCGAGGGCATGGAGCGTGCTGCCCGCCTTTGGGGAGCAAAGCGCTCATTTTTCTGCGTCAACGGCTCTACGGGCGGTATTCTTGCCGCCGTGTTCGCGGTGCTGAATGACGGAGATGAGCTTGTCTGCGCCCGAAACTGCCATAAGGCGGTGTATAATGCCCTCGAGCTGCGACGGGCAAGGCCGCATTTCCTTTTCCCGGAACGGGAAGAATTCAGCGGCACGGACTGCATAGTGACAGCCAAAGCGGTAGGGGAGATGCTGGATAAGCACCCCGAGGCCAAGGTGGTCATAATCACCAACCCCACATACGAGGGCGTGGTCAGCAACGTTGCCGCAATAGCCGACGCAGCCCACAGCAGGGGAGCGGTGCTCATAGTGGATGAAGCCCACGGCGCCCATCTTGGTTTCGGCCGGGGATTTCCCGACGGCGCAGTAAAGGCGGGGGCGGATATAGTGGTGCAGAGCCTGCACAAGACACTGCCAAGCCTTACCCAAACGGCTATGGTGCATGTCTGCGGCGACCGGGTCGATGATGATAAGCTGGCGCGCAGCCTTGCCGTTTTTGAAACCAGCAGCCCGTCCTATCTGCTTATGTCCTCCATTGACAGCTGCGTGCGCCTGCTGGAGGAACAGGGCGAAAAACTTTTTGCGGCGTGGCAGCGTAATCTTGAGATGTTTCACCGTGAAACCGCCGATCTGAAGCACCTGCGGGTGATGAAAAAGACCGACGAGATGTTTGGACTTGACCCCTCCAAGCTGGTTATAAGCACCCGCGGCACAAGTGTAAACGGCCGCGAACTGATGCGCCTCCTGCGGGAGGGGTACTCTATCGAGCTTGAAATGGCGGCTTCCGATTATGTGATAGCAATGACCGGCATGGGCGATACGGAGTATAATATTCAGGTTTTCGCCAAGGCCATTTGCGAGATAGACCGCAATCTGACTGCCACCGCTGGGTCCGTACCGCCTGCCATGACGCCGCCGGAGCGAGCCTGTTTTGCTTGGGAAGCTGCCGGAAAAGAGCGGGAAACGGTGGATATTTCCGCCGCGGTGGGAAGGATCAGCGCCGAATACGTGTGGGCGTACCCGCCGGGAATACCGCTGCTGATCCCGGGAGAAGTCATAGACGCCGACTTTGAAAGGCTCATAGAAAGCCGGGAAGAGGCCGGAATAAGCATGAAAAGCAGTTTTTCCGCCCTTCCGCAAAAAATATATGTGCTTAAAAAGCCTTGAACTCTTGACATCTTGCGTGAATATTGTAAAATAACTGTATATGACTTAAACCACAACTATCTTTGTTTAAAGGAGTTTTCGATTATGAACAGAATCAACACCCTCGATACCAGAAATCTCAACTCCAGCCTCGTAGACGGCGGCTGCGGCGAG
>CAYYLZ010000107.1:0-4899 GCA_964472725.1 uncultured Oscillospiraceae bacterium | reverse complement strand
TTCGGCGGCTTCAACAAGAAGGACGTAGCCGGATATATTGAAGAGCTTTCCAAAAAGTCCGGTGAATACAAGGCCGAAAGCGAGCAGCTTCGCGAGCGCTGCTGTGAGCTTGAAACCTATCAGCAGGAGCTGGATAGTCTGCAGAGCGATTTTGACACGGCGCAGGCTCAGCTGGATGAGGCTAACGCTGAGCTTGAACAGCTGAGAGCAGAGAACGCACGTCTGCAAACAGAGAATGCCGCACTTTCCGCCCAGATGGAGACCCTCAAATCTGATATGGAGGCCTACAAGGCCGCCCGTGAGCAGCTCGTTTCTCTCGAGCTTGATGCAAATCGCCGCGCGCTGGAGCTCGAGCGTGACGCAAAGGCCAATGCGGACAGAATTCTCACCGAGGCTCGGGACAGCATCATTGACCTGCAGGCTTCTCTTGAGAGCATTCGCCGTGACGCGCTGCGCATGAAGGACAATCTGTACGCCCAGATAACCGGCATTGCAAGCAGCATCGACGACCTTGCCGCACTCAGCCGCAGCAAGCAGGAATTCCTCGGGAAATACACCCGACTTGAGGACTGAGGAAGTAACATGGCACAGCGTACTTTTAACATAACCACGGAGCAGCTCAGGGACACTATCGCCCAGCTTTCCGTTGGCGACAGAGTTTACCTCAGCGGCACGGTATATACCGCCCGTGATGCCGCTCATAAGCGCATCTTTCAGCTTCTTGACGAGGGTGCAGCTCTCCCCTTCCCCATAGAAAACAGTATTGTATATTATGCAGGCCCTACTCCCGCAAAAAACGGAATGGCTGTAGGTTCTTGCGGCCCCACCACTTCCTCCCGCATGGACGCATTCGCTCCTCGGCTTCTTGACTTAGGCATGAGCGCCATGATCGGCAAGGGCGACCGCTCCCAGGAGGTCATTGACGCCATCAAGCGCAACGGGGCCATATATCTTTGCGCAGTTGGCGGAGCAGGTGCACTTATAGCAAAATGTATCACCGCAGCCGAGGAAATCGCTTTTCAGGAGCTTGGCTGTGAGTCTGTGAAAAAGCTTACAATATCCGCGCTGCCCCTGATAGTAGGCATCGACGCCGCCGGCAACTCGATATTTGAAAGGACTTAACGATGGATTTCAACACCGCATATAAACTCAACGGCGCTATCCCGAAGCGCCGCAGCTTCAAAAGCTTTATACAGAAGCCTTTGGAAGAATCACTGATAGAAGAGCTTATTGATTTCATTTCCGCGATTATTGCTCCTTCTCAGGACGAGATCGACTGGAATTTCGACACGCTGCCCTATCTCGACATGGTGAAGCTCTGCAGCCGCGAACCGGGCTTGAAAGCGCCCCACTATCTGATTCTCCGCGCCGAGAAAAAGCAGTTCAGTCTGCAGATGAGTGCTTACATCGGTGAGATGGCTGTGCTTTTCCTTACCTCCAAGGGTATAGCCACAAGCTGGCTGGGCAATCTGCCCATCGACGAGGATTTCCCCGACACGCTCCCCTTCGTGGCAGCCATCGCCTTCGGACGCTCCGAGGAGACTTTCCGTGACGGCGATTTCCTTGACAGGCTGCCTGCCGGCAAAACCTGTTTTGGTCAGTATGCGAAGTTCCGCGACACAATGGACGCCGCCCGCTTCGCCCCCTCTTTTTTGAACAAGCAGCCCTGTGCCTTTGTCGCCGATGATCGAAACACAATTCACGTATTCCGCAAAAAGGTGTTTTTGAATAATCCTATTGTTTCCTATTCCCAGTGTCTTGATGCCGGCGTCGCTTTGGCGCACCTGGAAGTAGCCGCTATAGCAAACGGACATGAAGGCTCTCACGTATACCGTCTCAGCAAACCGCCTATGTTCAAGAATATGATCTATCAGGCCTCTTTGGCTGTTGAATAATTACGAAAACCGCCCGGAACGTAATAATGTTCCGGGCGACATTTTTAACCTTTTATAGAGCCAATCATTATACCCTTTACAAAATATTTCTGTACGAAGGGGTAAACGCAGAGAATAGGCGCGGTGGCGAAGATGATGGTGGAATACTGGATTAGCTTTTTGTAATTATCGTAGCTGCCCAGTGTGGAAAGGTCTACCTCACTGGTGCCGCTGCTTTCGATAAGGATCTCGCGCAGGATTATCTGCAGAGGATAAAGCCTACGGTTGGTGAGATAGATAGCTGCGGTGAGATACTCGTTCCATTTGCCAACTGCGTAGAACAGGGCTATAACTGCAATGGTAGCCTTGGTAAGAGGCAGAACTATCTTGAAGAGGGTTGTAAGATGGCCCGCGCCGTCAAGCTGCGCGGATTCTTCAAGGCTGGCAGGTAAAGTCGAAAATGCTGTTTTGATTATTATAATGTTAAAGATCGAAATAAGACCCATAACAATAATGACCCAACGTGTATTTACGATGTGCAGCGCACGGTTTACAAGATAAGTGGGAATAAGACCACCATTAAAGAACATCGTAAGAGTGAGCATAATGGTAAGATACTTCATCCACATAGTTCTTTTTCTCGACACACAATAAGCAGCCAAAGAAGAAAAAACTACACACAGGAAGCAGCCGGCGCCGACATAAAAAATAGTGTTGGCATAACCTCTTATAAGGGAGTTGTTTCTGAGAACTATGGTATATCCCTTAAGGGTCACGGGGCCGCTTTTGGAAAGGGGCCACATGATGATACCGGAGCTGCGGGTAACATCGGTGGGATCGCTGATAGAGGCCATAAGAACGTGCCAAAGCGGCATAAGGCACACAAAGGCCAGCGCTGCAAGAACGATGGTATTTATGACCTTGAAAACTATACGACCCGGAGTTTCTCTAATTTTCATTTCTACACAAACCTCACAGGCAAAACTCTGCCCCGCTTCCCTAAGAAAGCGGGGCAGCCGTTTAATACTTGAAAATTAACCCTTGATGGAGCCGATCATAACGCCCTTTACAAAATACTTCTGAACGAAGGGATAGATGCAAAGGATGGGCAGGGTTGCGAAGATGATGGTGGAGTACTGAATGAGCTTCTTATAGAGGTCATAGTTACCCAGAGTGGACAGGTCAACCTCAGAGGTACCGGAGTTCTCGATAAGGATCTCACGCAGGATTATCTGCAGAGGATAGAGGTTTCTGTTGGTCAGATAAATAGCTGCGGTCAGGTACTCATTCCACTTACCAACTGCATAGAACAGAGCGATAACAGCAATGGTAGCCTTGGTAAGGGGGAGAACTATCTTAAAGAGGATGGTAAGATGTCCAGCGCCATCAAGCTGCGCAGACTCTTCAAGGCTGGCAGGCAGAGACTGGAATGCAGTTTTTATAATTATAATGTTGAAGATGCTGATAAGACCCATGGCGATGATAACCCAGCGGGTATTAACGATGCCGAGGTACTTGTTAACCATGTAGGTGGGGATAAGACCACCGTTGAAGAACATGGTGAAAGTCAGCATGATGGTGAGGTACTTCATCCACATGGTTCTTCTTCTGGACATGCAGTATGCAGCCAGGGAGGAGAAAATGATGCAGAGAAGGCAGCCTGCGCCAACGTAGAAGATGGTATTGGCATAACCTCTGATGAGGGAGTTGTTCTTGAGAACAACGGTGTAACCCTTAAGGGTCACGGGGTGACCTTCGCTGTGGAGAGGCCACATGATGATGCCGGAGTGCTGAGTAACATAAGTGGGGTCACTGATGGAAGCCATAAGAACGTGCCACAGGGGAACGAGGCAAACGAATGCAAGGGCTGACAGAATGATAGTATTGATAACCTTAAATACTATACGACCCGGAGTTTCTTTAATCTTCATTCTCTATTACCTCCTTGATTAGAACAGGCTGGTTTCGGAGTACTTGCGGCTGATCGCGTTGGAGATGAAGAGCAGCAGCATGTTAATTACCGAGTTGAACAGGCCGACGGAAGTACTGTAACCGAAGTCACCTTCGATCAAACCACGTCTGTAAACGAAAGTGGAAATAACGTCAGCAGTTTCATAGGTGAGAGGTCTGTAGAGGAGGAGAACCTTCTCCATAGCAACGCTCAGCAGGTTACCAACCTGGAGGATGAGCATGATGATGATAGTGGGAGCAATACCGGGGATAGTGATATGTATGGTCTGCTTCCATCTGCCGGCACCGTCGATTTTGGCAGCTTCGTAGAGTTCCTGGTCAACACCGGAGAGAGCTGCAAGATAGATGATGGAGCCGTAACCGATGCCCTGCCAAGTGCTGGAGAATACGAAGATGTGGGGGAATGCTGCCTTAACAGAAAGCATATCCTTCTTCTGGTCGATGAGACCCAGCTTGAAGAGCAGGTCAGTGAGTGCACCGTCATAAGCAAAGAAGTCGGTGATGATACCACAGATAACAACCGTAGATACGAAGTAGGGCATGTAACTGATGGTCTGAACGACTTTCTTGAAGTACTGATTCTCAACTTCGTTGAGGAGCAGTGCAAGGATGATGGGTGCGGGGAAGTTGATGATCATGGAGTAAATGCTGAGGACGAGGGTGTTTCTTATCAGACGCCACAGGTAGTAGCTCTGGAAGAAATCGATAAAGTTCTTCAGGCCTATCCATTCACTGAAGAAAATACCGCCTCTGGCTGTGTAGTCCTCGAATGCGAGCAATATACCGCCCATGGGTATATAGTTCCAAATGAGGAAGTACAAAACAACCGGAATTGCAAGAAGGTAGACTGATTTATTTCTAGTCCAGTCTTTTTTAATGTCTTTGATGCGCATACCGTCTTCTCCTTTTCCAACCGAATTACTTAAATGATTTATTGCCGGTTTATGCTATTTAACAATAAAATCACCTTTGGTCTTGTTTATTATAACATACTCTGTTGAAATATCAAGCAAAAATTTATTTATTTTTCAATTATTTTTGAGCAAATTGCTGA
>CAYYLZ010000106.1:0-4961 GCA_964472725.1 uncultured Oscillospiraceae bacterium | reverse complement strand
CCCTTTGAGATAGGCTCCGCACTGGCCTGCGGCTTCATGTCCGGCTTCGGCGCCGTTCTCAATCGCTGCCAGATAAAGCCCGGCGAGAGCTTTGCAGTTATCGGCTGCGGCGGCGTTGGCCTTTCCGCCATCATGGGCGCAAAGCAGGCAGGCGCATGCCCCATTATCGGTATCGATACCAAGCCCGAGAAGCTGGAAGCCGCCAGAAAATTCGGCGCTACCCACGTTCTCAACCCCAAGGAGTGCAACGTGGTCGAAGAAGTGAAGAAGATCACCGGCTTCGGTGCCGAGCATTCCATGGTCGCCGTTGCGGGGAAGGGGCTTAAGCGTCAGGCACTGGATCTGCTTTGCGATTGGGGTCAGATGGTAGTAGTAGGTCACGGACACCCCCGCGACGAGGTCTGCGACGAGATAACCTATATGGACTTCCTGCTCAGCAAGAAAATTACCGGCTGCGTTATGGGCGGCGTAACTCTCCGCCGCGATATCCCCAAGTATATGGAAATGTACCGTACCGGTCAGGTTGATATCGACAGCCTTCTGACCAATCGTTTCACCCTTGACCAGATCAAGGAGGCCCTTATCGATTCCACCAAGGGCGCGCTGAAGAATGTAGTTATTATCGGCAAGGAGGATTGACATGGCCTGGACAGAAGTTAAACTTACCGATCAGGAAAAACGCATACTGCAGGGCGAAGAAGGCAAGGTAGCCCGAATCTGTATGGAATATATAGTGGAAATGGCTCACATTGCAGGCGCAGACCGCCTTGTTGACCTTGACGGTACCGGCGATTTCCACACCCCCGGCAACGACCTTTCCGCTCACTACGGCTTCAGCAAGGAGGACCTTGAGGAACTGGTAGCCGCCGGCGGCCATTTCAAAATCCCCACCTTTGCAAACAAATCCCCCTTCCCGGAGCAGGCTCCCATTCACGGCTGGGAAAGCTGCAACGTTTGCGCCTACCGCAAGGAAGAGGACAGACAGGACGATCCCAAGTTCCATGAGCAGGCGCTCCATGAGGATATGATGTCCCTCATGCGCAAGATGGGCATGATGACCACACATTCCTGCGCCAATTATCTTACCATGACCTACTGGCCCAGCGTAGGCCAGCACTGCTCCTGGTTTGAAAGCTCTCAGATACCCTACTGCAACGCTGTTCTCGGCGCACGCACCAACTTCGACGGTTCCTTCGCAACCTGCTTCCTGGGCAAGGCTCCCTATTACGGCATGCACGTTACCGAGAACCGCTACGGCACTGTTCTTGTAAAGACCGACCGCCTTATTCAGACCGACCTTGAATGGGACGTTTTCGGCTACGCCGTCGGCTGCGACGTACACTGTGATGTACCCGTTCTTACCGGCACCGCCAAGCCCACCACTACTCAGTATCAAAAGCTGAACTCCGCTATCCACACCGGCGGCGGTGTTCCCATGTATCATATCCCCGGCAGCACTCCCGAGGCTCCCACCGTTGAGTGGGCGCTGGGCGGCAAGGCTCCCAAGCGCGAGACCCTTATCGGCGAAAAAGAGCTGGTAGCGGCCTATGAGTACCTCAACTACCATCAGACCAACGAGGTCGATATGGTTTATCTTGGCTGCCCCCACCTGAACATCGTCGACCTTATGCTTCTCTGCCGCAAGATGGAGGGTAAGAGAGTGAAAATCCCCATGTGGGTCATGACCGCCCCCTGGCTGTATAATGTTGCCAAGGAGCAGGGCTATGTCGACACTCTCGCCAAGGCAGGCGTAGTCCTCATGTCCGGCGCATGCCTGGCCGCAATGGGCGCCGTACCCAAGGGTGTGCGCTGCGTAGCTGTTGATACCGCAAAGCAGGCAAACTACGTTACCGGTTGCTATCCCGAGCCCGACGCCAAGCTGCAGGTTTGCTACGGCACCACCGACGAATGTATCGACGCAGCTCTCACCGGACACTGGCACGGCGGATGGAGGTAATAGTGTGATTTTTCACACTGTTGATAATTAAATGTACGGTAATACCGCATGGAGGATTCGTGTGAAAACACACACTATTATGATTAAAAAGCCCATCGCCTCGCCCTTTGGGCAACCGGCGATGATGGCAAAAATCCTCCATGTGTTGTCACTACCTGGAGGATTTATATGAGAAAAATTCGTATCAAAGGCAGAACCGAATGGCCCGGCGTTGTAGAGGCCGAGGCACTTGTTTCCCCCATGCCCCTGCAGGGCTTCACCAACGTAAAGCCCGAGCTTGGCTGCACCACCGAGCGCAACCACCCTCTTTTCATGGTTCCCTATACCGGCAAGGTGCTGGTTTTCCCCTCGCCGAGAGGTTCCGGCGGCTTCATGATGTACGGCTTCGGCGATAAGAAGCCTGCTGCCTTTGTCCACACCGTAGCCAGCCCTGTAAACGTACTCTGCGCCCTTCACGCTCACGTTCCCGCCATGACCGACTTCGAGGAAGACCCCATGCAGTATATCGAAACCGGCGACATGGTGCTGGTCAACGCTGACGAGGGATACATAGAGATAACCAAAAAGGACTGAGCGCCTATGAAAGAAATAATCGAAAGGGAACGCAAGCTTCCCGTAACCGACTCCTGCGACGTGCTTGTTGCGGGCGGCGGTATAGCAGGCATAGCCGCTGCAATGGCGGCAGCCCGGGGCGGTAAAAAGGTCATGCTGCTGGAGCGTGAATTCGCGCTGGGCGGCATGGCTACACTGGGCCTTGTCACCATATACCTGCCTCTTTGCGACGGCGAGGGCAATCAGGTCATCTACGGTATTGCCGAAGAGCTGCTGAAGCTTTCCATAGAGCATGGCGCGGAAGCCAATTACCCTGCCGCGTGGCTTGAGGGCGGCAGCAGGGAAGAGCGCATAAACAAGCGCTATATGACCCAGTTCAATCCCCATCTGTTTGCAATGCGCATTGAGCAAATTCTCACCGACCTTGGCGTTAAGATACTGTTCGGCACGCTGGTGGCACAGACCGTGGTTGAAGACGGACGCATTACCCATGTTGTTGTGGAAAATAAGTCCGGACGCTCGGCCATAGAGGTGGAGTCCGTCATCGACTGCACCGGCGACGCGGATATCTGCCATCAGGCGGGAGCGCCCACCGAGCTTCACGGCAACGGCAATGCGCTGGCAGGCTGGTATTATTATCAGTCCAAGGGCGATGTACACCTGAAAATGTTCGGCCTTGCCGACGTAGTCCCCGATAAGGAGGAAGAGGCGAAGCCCGCCAAGGCGGACGAGGGCGACCATTACAAGGCGATAAAAGTGGAGAGCATAGGCAATTTCCGCTTTTCCGGCGTTGACGGCGCTGAGCTGAGTAAGTCCGTAGTGGACGTTCACGCCAAGATGTATGAGGATATTATGAGCCGCCATAAGGAGGACGAGAGCTATCTGCCCGTCACCATGTCCACCATTCCCCTGGTTCGTATGTCCCGCCGTATTGCAGGCGAGTATACTCTTGACGACAGCGAGGAGCGTGTACGCTTCGAGGATAGTATCGGTCTTACCTGCGACTGGCGTAAGCGCGGCCCCGTCTATGAGATACCTTTCCGCACTCTTTACTGCAAAGAAATAAAGAACCTGCTGGCAGCAGGACGTGACATTTCCACCACCGACCGTATGTGGGATATAACCCGTGTTATCCCGCCCTGCGCCGTGACAGGCGAGGCAGCCGGTACGGCGGCAGCGCTGGGCAGCGATTTCACCACCCTTGATGTGGCAAAGCTGCAGCAGAAGCTGGCGGAAAACGGCGTGCGTCTGCATACCGACGAAATTTGAACAAGAGGTGACAATTAATGAGCTATACCAAGTACGAGAGAATTCCTTATAAAGCCCCCGGCGCGAAGTTTGAAAACGTAGCAACCTCCATGTTCCCCATTGACGTGCCCGTTTTTGACTATCCCATCTCTGTGCGCGAGAATTTCAAGCGCGCGGCAGAGCGCAATGATCCTATGTGGGTTCCCAACGCGGTAAATGACTGCAACTACGTTCTCGGCGGCGACTTGAGCGGCCTGCCCGACCTGAAGTTTGACTTCCTTGAACGCTGCGACTGGGTTGACCTGTTCGGCTGCACTTGGGAATGGGTGCCTGACGCAGGCGGCTCCATGCTCAAGCCCGGCGCAACTCCCGTTCTTGACGATATTACCGAGTGGGAAAAGAAGATAGTATGGCCTGACCTCAGCGAAGACCGCATCAAGGCCTGCTGCGAGGCGGTTCAGAACAGAGCGAACTTCCACCCCGGCAAGATAAACTACTATGACTTCGGTCAGGGCTGCACCGAGCGCCTTATTGCCGTAATGGGCGGCTATGAGCAGGGTCTTATCGCCATGATGGAAGAGCCCGAGGCCTGCAAGGAGTTCATGATGGAGCTTTCCCGCTTCCATATCCGCATGTTCGACACCATCTCCAAGTATTTCCCCACTGACATGATAATGTACCATGACGACTGGGGCACCGAGCGCGACTCCTTCTTCAGCGAGCGCGTCATGGATGAGCTTGTATACGAGCCTACCGAACTGTTCCTCAGCCACGTTAAGAAGAGTGGCGTTTACATCGACTTCCACAGCTGCGGCAAGGTGGAGCGCTTCATGGATCGCTTCGTTTCTCTCGGCGCAGACTTCGTTCAGCTGCAGGAACGCTGCAACGACATGGTCGGCTACAAGGAGAAGTACGGTGACAAGCTTGGCTTCGACGCGTATATGCTTCCCATCACCAACGAGAGCATCGTTGCCGACGCACGGAAAAACGTGGAGACTCTCGGCAAGGGCGGCGGCCTGTTCACCACCGTTTTTGGCGGCGACGAGGAAATGAACTGGAACGGCCTGCAGGAGCTTTATGCGTACAGCCGCGAATATTACGAAAATCATTGATAAGATAGAAAGAGTGCCGCGAACCCTCGCGGCACTCTTTGAGACTGTCAAAAAACTATAGTCAGCAGTTGCAACAAGGCAAGCCTTCCCCC
>CAYYLZ010000105.1:0-5016 GCA_964472725.1 uncultured Oscillospiraceae bacterium | reverse complement strand
CCACCCGCAACGGAAGAACCACCCGCAACGGAAGAACCGCCCGTGACGGAAGAACCGCCCATGGCGGAAGAGCCACCCGCAACGGAAGAACCGCCCGTGACGGAAGAACCGCCCATGGCGGAAGAACCACCCGCAACGGAAGAACCTCCTGTGACGGAAGAACCTCTCGCAACGGAAGAACCTCCCACGATGGAAGAGCCGCCTGTGACGGAAGAACCGCCTGCAACGGAAGAACCACCCCAGGAGGAAGAACCGGATAACACAGAACAACCGGGCAGTAATAGTCTTCCGCTGATAGTTGCCGTAGTGGTTGTTTGCGCAGCTGTATTCGCACTGGCAGTAGTATTGATACATAGGCGACAGAAGAATAAGTAAATAAAATCAAACCACCCGAGAAAGAACGAATTCTTTTTCGGGTGGTATTTTTGTGAAGTTTCAAACGAAGTAATGTGAAATTACTTCTTCATGCCGATGGACTTAACGGTAACGGCGAACTTTTTCTTGAGAGCTTCGATCTCAGCGGGATCATTGAAACGCTCGGGATAGCGCATCTTGAGGGAGGTGTACTGCTGCAGGAAGAGGGACCACATGGTCTGGCCGCCCAGCTCGTACATCTCGGTCTCCTCGAGAACCTCCATGCTGTGGGGAGCGAACTTGGGAATGTTGACTACGCACTCGTCGTCAGCGATGACTTCCTGACCCATGATGGTGAACTTGACCTTACCCTTGCGGATATAGAACTCGTCGCGAACTGCGGGATACTTATCCCACTCTGCGGTGAAGCCGGGCTGCATAACTGCGCAGCAAAGCTCCTTGGTGCCGCCGTTTTCCCAACGCTCAACGATAACCTTCATGGTAACGCCGTCCAGCTTGTACTCAGCCCAGGGGCGATCGGGGTGCTTGACAGCAAGACACTGCTCTGCGGGAACCTCGGTGTAGAGCAGGGGCTCCAGCTTGATGTGATCCATGCCGGGGTCGAGAGCCTTCAACTCTGGGTCACCGGCTGCTTCGGGCATATTTGCCATAACAACGGCAACGTCCATCATCTCGGAGGGAACGTTGTAATCGTGATAGGTGCCGCGCCACTTAACGTCTTCCAGGAAGTACATACCGTGGGACTGACCTGCCTGCAGATGAACGATGTCGCCCTTCTTTACAAGAACCTTCTGGTTGTTGATGAACAGCCACAGGCTGCCGCTGTCAACGAAGAAGGTCTCGTAGCCGTCCTTATGGTAGTGAGCCATGTGAACGGTGTCGATATCAATGCTTTCGGGAACCTTATACATTACGGTGTCCAGCATCCAATAGAGACGGTGGGGGCCTTCGGGTTCGATTACGTTGCCGGCCTCGGAGGAGATATCACCGGTGGTGAAGTAGGACTTGGAACTGCCGGTCCAACTGGTAGCGGGGTCTTTAAGATCATAAACGAACTTCATAATATGCAATCCTTCCTGTAAAATGTTTTACGGGTAATTATAAATCGATTAAGACTATGATACAGTATTTTATTATAAATAGCAAGAGATATCCAATGTAATTGTGCGAGGTATATCAAAAAAAGAAACAGGAAACAGGTTCGAAAAGCGACATGTCAGCACGATGATGAACAATATTTAAAAAAACTATTGAAAAAGTAGGTGAAATTAGCTATACTTTGAGCAATAAACCGATTAAATTTAGGTTTAGATTTTAAAATTTTATGAAAGGAAAAAAAGTATGAAGAAGACATTGGCGCTTATCATGGCAGTGCTCATGGTCGTTGCTCTCTTTGCAGGCTGCGCTCCCAAGGATACCACTCCTGCAACCAATACCGACACCCCCGGCACTTCCGACACTACTCCTGGCAACATCGGCGACACTACTCCCGATGACACTCAGGAAGAGAATTCCCCCTACAACTACGCAGTTGGCAAGTTTGCTGCTGACGAAAACGGTATTGCTACTGAAAAGTACAATTACCCCCTGCCTCTGACCACCACCGATGAGGTTCTCAGCTTCTGGACCTGCTGCTACACCCCCTTCTACATTGATGTAGAGTACGCAGAATCCTCCTTCCCCGTAAAGATGGAGGATATGACCGGCGTTAACATCGAGTACATACTCATCAGCCCCGAGAACAGAGCTTCCAACCTCTCCGTTCTTCTCGCTGCAGATGATCTGCCCGATATCATGAGCCAGGCAAACTTCTACTACAACGGCGTATTCGCAGACGGCATCACTCAGGATAACTGGTTTGCCAACATCTACGATTACAGAGATTACTGCCCCAACTACTTCTACGAAGTAACCAAGGATCCCAACGACAAGAACCTCATCAACAACACATTCATCGAAGATGACGTTGTCGGCGTATTCTGGTGCCTGAGAGACAAGGCTTACAAGCAGAACTCCATCTTCGTCCGCTCTGACTGGCTCGACAGAATCGGCTGGACCAGAGAAGACATCGTAACCTGGCAGGATACCCATGATCTGCTCACCGCTTTCAAGAGCCAGATCGAAACCGCTACCTATCCCTGCATTCTTTACAGCAACATCGAGTCTGCCGGTACCCACTGGAACATGTATGACACCGTTGCATGGGTAAGCCCCTACGGCGGTCAGGTATTCGTCGATGAGAACAAGCAGGTTTACATGGCTCACACCACTTATCGTGATGAGCTGCTTATGACCGATATCGCCCAGTGGTTCAAGGAAGGCCTGTTCGATCCCGACTGGATGAGCACTCCCGACCTTACCGTTGAGACCTTCCGTACCAAGTGGGTTGGCGATCAGTTTGGTTACATTGTTCTTGCAACCTCCGACTGCTCCACCGAGCGCGGCGTTCTTGACGATCCCGATGCAGAGTGGCTGGCACTGAGAGACCCCCTCCTCTATGAGGGTCAGACCCTGCACCTTGGCGACGAGCGCAGCCGTGTATACTACGGTTCCGGCTCTGTCAGCGCAAAGTGCGAGAATATTCCTCTTGCTATGACCTGGCTTGACTGGAGATACAGCGATGAAGGCGCTGACTTCATGAGTTGGGGCGAGGAAGGCGTTGCATGGCAGTACAACGATGAAGGCGAGCGCGAGATCGTTGAAATGCTCTACAACCATCCCGCAGGTCAGAACTTCACCATGATGCTCCTCATTTACTGCCTGAATACCATCTGTGATCCCGGTCTTGATATCAACTCCGCTCACTACAACTATCCCGGCGGCGAGCGCGTTATCGCAGCTTACGAGTACCTCGATGACAGAAGCAACTATGACGGCGCATTCGAGTTCCCCTCCACCATCAGCTACACCGCTGAGCAGATGGGCGAGATCGGTTCTTATTCTTCCGACGTTTCTACCTACATTCAGGAGAACTTCCTTGCTTTCGTTGACGGCTCCAAGCCTATGTCCGAGTGGGCAGAGTACGAAGCCGGCTTCGAGAAGGTTGGTCTGAATGATCTGCTGGCTGTATATCAGGAAGCTTACGACGATTACGTTGCAGCAGGCAAGGCCTGATAAACGATCGCAGTAAAACACAAGCAATAAAAGCCTTTAAAGGAGGTGCTGCAAAAAGCAGCGCCTCCTTTTTTGTTGCGCGCGATAAATAAGCGTTGAATTTTCATCGGATTTAATGTAAAATTAATTATTAAATGCAAAGGAGTGCTGCTTCTTGTTCATAAATCGAGATAAGTTCAACTTTTTCTCAACCGCCGAAATGCGCGATGAGCATTGGCAGGCTCTTATAGACCTTGGAACCTCCAAGACCGTTAAGGCGGGAACCATGCTCTATGAGCAGAGTATGCTCATCCATGAGCTTACCTGTATTACCGAAGGAGCGGTGAAGATAGTCCACTTCTTCGATAACGGCAACGAGAAGCTGTATGAGTCCCTTTCGGCGCCCTCCGTTTTGGGAATGGAGGCTCTCTGGTACAGCGGCGACTCCTTTTACCCCTCGGTTATCGCCCTCACGGACGTCACCTATACAGTGATACCTCTTGACGCGGCTCAGACGCTTATTTCAAGGACCCCGGAAATGATAATAGCCCTGTTCCAATGCGTGCGGGATACTATGTGCATCAGCCGAATACGCAGCGTGTGCTCGATGCCTATGTCCATGCTGCAGAAGGCGGCTTTCGCCCTCGTTTTCATGCGGGAGGCGGATAAGGATGCGGAGGGCTACGTGACCGTGACTCATGAGGAGCTGGCGCAGCTGATAGGAATATCCCGCGCCAACGTGACTACCGCCCTTGCCGAGCTGACGGAAAAGGGGATTATCAGCAAGAAGCGCGGCAAGGTGAAAATACTGGACAACAATAAGCTGATGGAACTTTTGGATAATCCGTTCTGACGGACTAAAATATGATAAGGAAGTGCTTATAATGAGTGGATTCAAGTATCCCCATCTTTTTGAGCCCATTAAGCTGGGCAACACCCTGTTCCGCAACAGGATCTTTGCGTCTCCCACCGGTTATCAGAATATGACCGGCGACAATATCCTGCCTCCCGGCGCCGCCGCCTATTTTGAGCGCAAGGCCATGGGCGGCGCGGCCTCCGTTGCCAGCTGCGAACTTATCGTAGACGCAGAGCTGGGCAAGGGCGGCGCTAACCACGTCTGCATCGAGGATCCCAGAGCATTCAGCCCCCTCTGCCGCGTGGCAAACTCCATTTCCCGCCACGGCGCCATAGCCACTGCCGAACTTCAGCATGCCGGCATGTTTGCCAATCGCGTGCCCTCCTTCATGGGCGCAAAGGGTATGGGCTTCGCTTACGGCCCCGTTGAAATGCAGGTAGGCGACCGACTGGTTCCCGAAATGCCCGAGGAGGTCATCGAGCGCACCATCGAGAAGTACGCTCAGGCTGCCCTTACCGCAAAAAGAGCCGGCTTCGGCATGATCCTGCTCCACGCCGGGCACGGCTGGCTGCTTCATCAGTTCGTTTCTCCCAAGACAAATACCCGTAAGGATAAGTGGGGCGGCCCCGATATCGAGAACCGCGCCCGCTTCACCGTAGAGATATGCAAGGCCATCAAGAAGGCCTGCGGCG
>CAYYLZ010000104.1:0-5037 GCA_964472725.1 uncultured Oscillospiraceae bacterium | reverse complement strand
TAATCTCAGAAGCTTTTAAGAATAGAGGGGAGGGATTACCTCCCCTCTATTTCTTGCTTTTACTCAAGATTGAAAAATCACGAAGGAGTGATACAAATGGCATACAACACCATAAGCTCTGTTGATCCCGGCAGTCTCGCCGAGCTGGCAGGGGTGCGCCCGGGCGAAGCCGTCCTCAAGGTCAACCGTCACGAAATAAACGATGTGCTGGACTTCAAATATCACTCCGAAAGCAAAAAGGCGGTCCTGCTGCTTCAGGACGAAAACGGCAAGAAGCGCAAGGTGAAGATAAAGAACCCGTATTTCCAGCCTCTTGGCCTTAATTTTGAGGAATACCTCATGGACAAGGCTCGTCGCTGCGCCAACAACTGCGTGTTCTGCTTCATCGACCAGCTTCCCAAGGGGCTGCGCGAGACCCTCTATTTCAAGGACGACGACTCCCGCCTGTCCTTCCTGCAGGGCAACTACGTTACCCTCACCAACCTTTCCGAGCGCGAGGTGCAGCGCATAATAGACCTCAAGATAAGCCCCGTGAACATCTCCGTTCACACCACCAACGCCGAGCTGCGCGTAAAAATGCTGCGCAACAAGAACGCCGGCGAGTGCCTGAATATCATGCGCCGCTTTGCCGACGCCGGCATCAAGATGAACTGTCAGATAGTCTGCTGCCCCGGTCTCAACGACGGCGACGAGCTTATCCGCACCATGATGACACTCACGGTACTCTACCCCCACGTGGACAGCGTCTCCATCGTACCCGTGGGCATCACCAAGCACCGTGACGGGCTTTACCCCCTCACCCCCGTTACCAAGAAAAAAGCCAAGGAAATCATCGACATTGTCGATAACTATGGCGATGAATTTGCAAAGAATGTGGGACGGCGCATCTTCTACTGCTCCGATGAGCTGTATCTCCGCGCAGGCCGCCCCATTCCCGATACAGAATATTACGACGATTACCCCCAGTACGAAAACGGCGTAGGACTTATGCGTTCCCTCTCCGACGAGTTTGAGAGCGCCCTGAAAGTCCTCGACGAGGACCCCGTATCTTACTTCTCCGTTGCCACCGGCGAGGCGGCAGCACCCTTCATAGAGGGTCTTATTGAGAAGATGGGCGAAAAATGCCTCAACGCCCATGGCAGGGTCTATCCCATACGCAACAACTTCCTCGGCGAGACCGTCGACGTTGCCGGACTTATTTCCGGCGGAGACATTCTGGAGCAGCTCAAGGGCAAGGAGCTGGGACGCCGACTCCTTATTCCCGGAGTTATGCTGCGCCACGGCGGCGACATTTTCCTCGACGATGTAAGCCTTGCCGAGCTTTCCGCTCAGTTGGGCGTACCCGTTATCCCCGTCCCCAACGACGGCGGAGCATTGCTTGACGCAATGTTAGGACTTGAAAATTAACACAAAGGAGGCCAATGCAATGTCTAAGCCCCTGGTAGCAATAGTAGGACGCCCCAACGTGGGCAAGTCCATGCTCTTCAACAAGCTTGCCGGCAAGCGTCTTTCCATCGTAGAGGACGTACCCGGCGTTACCCGCGACAGACTTTATGCGGACACCGACTGGAACGGCCGCGAGTTCACCATGGTGGACACCGGCGGTATCGAACCCAAAACCGACAGCGAAATACTCCGCTTTATCCGCGAGCAGGCCGAGATAGCCATCGCCACCGCCGACGTTATCGTTCTCGTGACCGATATCCGCACCGGCGTTACCGCAGCGGACAGCGAAATAGCTTCCATGCTCCAGCGCAGCGGCAAGCCCATCGTGCTGGTAGTAAACAAGATGGACTCCACCGGTATGACCGACCCCGGCATTTACGAGTTCTACTCCCTCGGTCTCGGCGACCCCATTGCCGTTTCCGCAGTTCACGGCCACGGCACCGGCGACCTGCTGGACGCCTGCGTGGAGGCCTTCCCTCCCGAAACCGATGAAGAAGTTGACGACGACACCATCTGCGTAGCCATGATAGGCCGCCCCAACGTGGGCAAGTCCTCCCTGACCAACTACATTCTCGGCGAGAACCGCGTTATCGTAAGCGACGTTGCCGGCACCACCCGCGATGCCGTTGACAGTTATTTCGAGAACGAGCAGGGCAAGTACCTTTTCATCGACACCGCAGGTATGCGCCGCAAGAGCAGAGTCGAGGACAAAATCGAGAAGTACAGCGTGCTCCGCGCCCAGCAGGCCATTGAGCGCGCCGACGTATGTCTTATCCTCATCGACGCCCAGGACGGCGTTACCGAGCAGGACACCAAGGTTGCGGGCATGGCTCACGAAGCAGGCAAGGCCTGCATCATCGTTGTGAACAAGTGGGACCTTATCGCCAAGGACGACAAGACCATGGACAAGATGCGCAAGGACATCATGCGCGACCTGAGCTTCATGACCTATGCTCCCATCGTGTTCATCTCCGCCCTCACCGGTCAGCGCGTTAACCGTCTGTTCGAGCTTATCAACTACGTCAACGACCAGAGCGCCATGCGTATCACCACCGGCATGCTCAACAACGTCCTTGAGGACGCCACCGCCCGCGTGCAGCCCCCCTCCGACAAGGGCCGCCGCCTGAAGCTCTATTACATGACTCAGACCGGCGTAAAGCCCCCCTGCTTCGTTATTTTCGTCAACAGCGCCGAGCTTTTCCACTTCTCTTACCAGCGCTACATCGAAAATCAGATACGCGCCGTATTCGGTCTCGAAGGCACTCCCATCAAGATAGTTGTCCGACAAAAGGGCGATAAGGAAAACTGATAATACGAAACTGACCCCTGAACATTGCGGTGTTCAGGGGTTTGTGTTTGACTCTGTCTGCAAAATATATGTGGCAAGGCAATTCAGACAGCCTTCTCCCTTGAGGAGAAGGTGTCGCACAGCGACGGATGAGGGTCTGCCGAAGGCAGCTTTGCACCGCACTGCTGTTACCTGACATATTTATTCGCTTGCGCGAATCCCCTCATCAGTCGGCTTCGCCGCCAGCTGGAGGTGAATTGCCGCGTAGCGGCAAGAGAGGCCACCCTGGGGTGTTCCCTCAGAGGGGGGGGGGAAGCCATGCCTTATCTTTACGTTTTCCACCATAGTTTACGCAAAACAGCCGCTATCGTTCACTTGATAGCGGCTGTTCGTTTATCTTCTTTTACTTCTTATGGCGGTCATGGCGGCTTTTGCCGTGGCTTCATGCTCGGCGGTAACCTCACTGCTCTCTTTATAGCGGGCGGTGTTGTACGCCTCGGCAAGCTTCTGCACCTCGCCTATGCCAAGCTCGGCACTCAGCTCCGTGGGGGTATAATACACGGCGTGGTGATTTACCCGGCTGCTTTTCAGCAGATACTTATAGGCAAAGCGCACCTTCATTCGTCCGTCGGGCATATCCTCGAACTTTTCCGGAGTCGCCGTCAGTTTCTCAAAGAAGCTCTTCACGTTGTCGCGGCTCTTTTTCAGCAGACCCTTAAGGTCGAGCAGGCGCTCAACGCTGTCCTCGTAGGCCTCCACCTGACGCACCTTGAACAGCTTCTTCATCAGGTCGCGGAGGCTGCCCCGTCCGCCTCTTCCGTCGGGCTTGGGAATAAAGACGATAATGAGAGCCAGTATACCAAGGGCTATCATTATGCCCATGAAAATAGGCACGAACAGACCGTCGGAGGTACCGGGGTCAAGGGCCACATCGGTCTCCGGCAGCTCGGCAGACTCCTGCGGCTGCTGGGGCTGCATACCGCTGTCGCTGCTGCCGCTGGTGATGGCCTTCATTATGTTCCATATACAGCGGATCAAAAAGCCGAGACCGGCGCTGAGACCTCTGTGCAAAAAGCCCATGCTTGCAAGGGGAACGGTGATGATAACAAAGATGGAAAGCATGAGAATATTGCGGCTGCGAAGTCCCGCGGGAACAGCCATTACCGTGCCGCCTTTAACGTTATGTAAACCATTGTGAAGGCTGTTGGTATTGAAGCTGTAAAGGCTCAGCAGGAAGGCCACAAGGGCGCAGTAGGTAATGGGCATGATTTCCTTGATAACGCCTGTATTCAGGTAAAAATAGGCGCAGTCAAAGATATAGAGGACTATGGCAGCAAGGGCTACCTTGGGTGGGAAGGGCTGGTCGCCTCTCAGGCCAAGAAAGAAGATGCCCGCGCCAAGAAATACACAAAGGATTATGTAAACTATGTCCATGATGTCGTGGGCGGGGAAAAGCAGCCATACGATCGCTGCTGCTCCTACGGCAGAAACGGGCAGCAGGATATAGCGCAGAAGCTTCACTTCGCGGGCGATAAGGCCGGCCACGAAGCAGATGACCACTGGCAGGGCGCAAAGGCTGCGGCTGTACCACGGCCAGCCCATGCCTGGGAGCTGCTCCATAAGAACCAAAATCGAGAATGCGAAGGCCGCTGCCATCAGCAGATTGATTATCCACATTCCGAATTTATCGGCTTTCATCGGCCAAGCACCCCCTTTATATGTACCCAGGAGACGGAGTTGTTCATCTTGCGCAGTATCTCCGCGCGGGTCTCAAGGGAATCGCTCCAATAAGCGGAAACGATAACTATATCCATTTCGGTAGTACCTGCGTTGATAAGCTCGTCCAAAGTGGCGTGGAAGCCCTTGAGCATCTTGATATTGAGCACCGCGAGAGCCTCAAGTATCTCGTTGAGCTTGGCTTCTCCGGTACCGGGCGCAACATAAAGTGTCTCGCCGTGGCGGGAGCGGTTCTCGCCGTTGGCGCAGAAGCCCGCGTCTATGCCGTTATCGCAGCACCAAGCCGCAAGGGCGGCGGAAATATTCACGCCGTTCTCCAGAAATTCCACGTCCTGCGGCTGCATGGCGCCCACCAGTTGGTCGTTTATCTGACAATTCATGCACAGCAGCACTCGGGGCGACACGGTATAGTCATGGGTCTTTACCTGCAGGGAACCGGTGCGGGCGGTGGCGCCCCAATGGACGTCCTTGCGGCTGTCACCGGGACGATACTCGCGAATGCCGTTGACCAGCATGGGGTCGGGCATTATCCAGCGGCGCACGGTAACGTCGCCCTGCCATTTCAG
>CAYYLZ010000103.1:0-5040 GCA_964472725.1 uncultured Oscillospiraceae bacterium | reverse complement strand
ACCGCTATAATTCAGTCCTCTTCCGCAACTACCGTTATGGTGGTCGGCTTCGTTAACTCCGGCATTATGAGCCTGCGCCAGGCCATCAACGTAATCATGGGCGCAAACGTCGGTACCACCGTTACCGCATGGCTTATCTCCCTTACCGGCATCGAAAGCGACACCCTGTGGATCCAGCTGCTCAAGCCCACCTCCTTTACTCCCATTCTTGCTCTTGTCGGTATAGTTCTCTATATGACCGGCAGCAGCAAGAAGAAGGATACGGCTACCATTCTTCTCGGTTTTGCTACCCTCATGTTCGGCATGGACACCATGTCCGGCGCTGTTGCCGGCCTGAAGGACGTTCCCGCGTTCCGAAATATCCTCACCATGTTCACCAACCCCCTGCTGGGCGTGCTGGCAGGCGCGGTTATCACCGGCATTATCCAGTCCTCTTCCGCTTCTGTCGGTATTCTGCAGGCTCTGTCCTCCACCGGTCAGATCAACTTCGGCATGGCTATCCCCATCATCATGGGTCAGAACATTGGTACCTGTGTGACGGCGCTCATTTCCTCCGTTGGTACCAATCGCAACGCACGCCGCGCTTCCATCGTGCATCTTTCCTTTAATATAATAGGCACCGTCGTGCTGCTCACCCTCTTTACCATCGCCCGCCATGTTTTCGACCTTTCCGATTTCGTAAACAGCATGGCCAGCGAAGCCGGCATAGCCGTTGCCCACTCTGCATTTAATATCCTCTGCACCGCAATGCTCCTGCCCGCTTCTTCTCTGCTGGAGAAGCTGTCCTATAAGATAGTTCCCGACGCCAAGGACGCAGAGCAGATGGAGGATCATATCCAGATAGACGAGCGCCTTATGACCACTCCCTCCGTTGCGCTGGAGCAGTGCCGTCTGCTCACCGGCGATATGGCAGGCATCGCCGCCTCCGCTCTGAAGATGTCCGCGGAGATGTTCACCCGGTATAATCCCGACAAGGCTGCCATTATCCGCGAAAAGGAAGACCTTGCCGATAAGTATGAGGACGCGCTGGGCAGCTATCTTGTCAAGCTCAATGCACTCTCCCTCTCCGCCGAGGACAGCATGGAGTCCGCCAAGCTCCTGCACATGATAGGCGACCTTGAGCGCCTTTCCGACCACGCCGTAAATAT
This sequence comes from uncultured Oscillospiraceae bacterium, assembly GCA_964472725.1. GTDB lineage: Bacteria > Bacillota > Clostridia > Oscillospirales > Oscillospiraceae > RGIG6375. Next base: position 3,892 of record CAYYLZ010000103.1, on the reverse strand, counting down.
CCTTGCCTCCGCTGAGGAGCTGCGCGATAAGGAAATGGCCTTCACCACCGCCGCTCAGGGAGAGCTGGGTACCATTCTTGACGCCACCAATGAGATCCTCGACCTTGCCGTGAATGCCTTCAAGAATAACGACCTGAGCGCCGCCATCATGGTCGAGCCTCTCAAGCAGATAGTGGACGTGCTCAAGAACCGCTTCCGTACCTTCCATATCCAGCGTATGCAGCGCGGTGAGTGCTCCATTGAGGCGGGCTTCGTCTGGTCTGACCTGCTGACCAATCTTGGCCGCGTGGCCGACCATTGCTCCAATATCGCAGGCTGCGTCATTGAGCTTTCCAGCGAGAAGCTCGACCTCCACGATTACAGCAAGATGGTTCGCTCCGAGAGCAACGAATACGCCGATATGTACCGCAATTATGCGGAGAAGTACCTCGGCGAGAGCAACGATTGATTACATACAAATGCGCCCCGTGTTTTGAACACGGGGCGCTGTTTTGTTATCTTACCACAACCTCGCCTTTGGCGGGGGATTGGGCGGAAAAATCGGGGTTTCGGCAGTCCAGCAGGCCGAGAATGGACTGGATAACGCCCTTGTGGGCGCAGATGACGATGTCGGGGCTGGGGTCAGCGGCCAGAATGTCCGTCAGGCAGAGCGCCACACGGTACTGCAGCTCATAGAAATTTTCGCCGCCGGGGGTGACGTAGCCTAAAATATCACGTCCGCGCTCTGCGTATTCTTCGGGGAAGCGGCGCTTTACTTCGCTTATGGGCAGGCCGTCCCACTGTCCCAGCGAAAGCTCGGCAAGGCGGGGGTCGGCGTGGGTTTGGACGCCAAGGGCGGCGGCGATGGCTTCGGCGCTGTCCCGTGAGCGGGAGAGGTCGGAGCAGTATACGGTTTTTGCGGCGGGCGCGAGATTTTTGATAAGCTCCGCGGCGGCGCGGGCTTCCTGACGGCCTTTGTCGGAAAGGGGTACGTTATGGCGGCCGATGAAGGTTTTCTCACCGTGGGGTACGGTGCTGCCGTGGCGGGCGAGAATGAAGCGGCGTTTTTTTATCAGCTCCGCCAGCTTGGGCACGCTGCCGACGAGGTAGTTTTTCATGTGCTCATAGCCTTCGGGGGTGTCCATGTCCAGCAGAACGCCCTCGTCAAGGGTCTCCACACGGATAAGCTCCCCGTCGTAGCGGCGGGTAACGCCCTTGAGGCCGTTTGTGCCGTCGTGGGCGAGAATTTCCTCGAAAGCTTTTTTGGGAATGTAGAGGGGATGTCCCTTTTTACCGCCGAAAACGGCAACGGAGAAGCGGTCGGGGTTCGCTTCTGCGGTGTCGAGGACGCGCTTTATGGCGGAAGAAGTCACCAGCGAGCAGTCCACCGGGGAGAGCAGCACGCCGTCGGCGTTCTGAGAGTGGGCATAGCGGACGCCTTCGCGTATGGAGGTGAACATGCCCTCGGCAAAGTCCGGGTTATATGCCTCCACAGCGCCGCGTTTTTCGATTATCGGGCGCAGAGCCGCCCCATTGTGACCAGTCACCACGCACAAAGGCAGCCCCAGCCGGGAAAAGCTGCGGCATACGCGGGCGATGGCAGGCTCGCCTTCCAGTTCCAGCAGGGGTTTGAAGCTGCCCATGCGGGAGGAGTAGCCCGCGGCGAGTATTACGGCGATGATGTTCATAGGTTGGCTCCTTAAAAATTGAGAATTATGGGTGCGGTGTTGTTCGTTTCTGCTGTGCACCACATTATGTGTCATTCCGAGCTTGCGAGGAATCCCCAGGTTGAGCGGAGGGCAGTAACGACTGCGGCGCGTCTGTATGTGGGATTCTTCGGGCTTCGCCCTCTGAATGACGCGTGATTTTGCGTTTATCTTACAATCGGTATCTTCTTCCGAACTCCACGGTCGCCTACGTGGGCGAGGGTGCGCAGCATTGTGCCGCAGGGGCAGGGTTCGGGGATAAAGCGGCTGAAGTCGCCGGTGCGGTAGCGGATAAAGGGCATGGCGCGGCGGGTAAGGGTGGTGAAAACCACCTCGCCCCACTCACCGTCGGGGAGGACGCGGCCGGTATCGGGGTCGATAATTTCGATGAGAATATCCGCCTCGCGGATATGGTAGCCCAGCTGATGCTCACAGCTTACGGCGCAGCCCAGACCCATCTCGGTCATGCCGTAATGCTCGAAAACCTCCGCGCCCCACGCGGTTTTTATAGCCTCGCGGCAGTCGGGGGAAACGAAGTCGGCGCTGAGAAGTACGGTTTTTATGGGTAAATGTGGATAACTTTCCGCCAGCGATTGGATTATTGAGGGAAATCCGGCCAGGGAAGTGATGTTTTCCGCGCTGATTTCCGCCGCTAATGCGGCAAGGTCGCCGATTTTGTGGAAAAGCTGCACCGCCGCCGTGCCGCCACGTTCAAGACCACGGGCAAGAAGCTCGCCTACGGAGCCGGGGGCGGAGGCGGGGAAGAGTATGCCGAGGCGGTCGGTTTCGTCCACCATAAGGCGCATGCCGTAATGGAAGAAGTCGGCGCAAAGCTCTATGTCCTCGGCGGTGAAGAATATCCGCTTGCTGCCGCCGCTGCTGCCGCTGGTGGCCACGGTGGTTATGCGCTCCACCTCGCGGGGGCTGACGCAGAGAAAGGCGTAGGGGTCGGCGTAAAGCTCCTCCGGGCGGGTGAAGGGCAGGGTTTCAAGGTCGCGGATACTGCTAAGGCTCCCGAGCGGGAGCCTTTGTGAGTAATATTTGGAGTTTTCCCGTGCCAGCGCGATGGTTTCGTTAAGACGCGAGAGCTGATATTTTTCCAGTGCGGGGCGGGAGAGGGGCGCGTTTATCTTTGCGCCCAGCCATTTGTCAAGGGTCGGGCGGCTCATTTCGCGGGCTTCTCCACTACCATCACGAAGTAGCCGGTGTTCTTGCCGGGCTTGGTGCGGCAGAAATTGCAGGGCTCGCTGCCCTCGGGCAGGGTGGCCTCGAAGAATTTGTCAATGGAGCCGTAGTCCATAAGCGCCTGAGCGTAAAAATCACGCAGCTCGGGGGTCTTGTCCTTGAATGCGACTATCTCGAAGCCGGTCTCACGGACGACCTCGATGAACTTGTCCTGCATGAACATACCGTCTAGAATGTAGGGGGAGGGGTAAAGGGGAGAATTGTCGCAGTCGTTGTCCTGACGGGGACGGTCAAGAATGGCGCGGGCGTTGAGATATGCCTCGGCGGCCAGGGTGGGGTCGGGATTGATGATGTAAAGGTCGCTGATGGCCATGCGTGCGCCGGGCTTCATGATGCAGTAAAGCTCATGGAGCAGCTCGTCGTGGCGGCTCATGAGGGAGAAGGAGCATTCCATGATAACGCCGTCGAAGTAGTAGGAGGGGTAATCCAGCTCCACGCCCTCGGTGTGGCGCAGCTTAAGGGCGGGATCGCGCTCCAGCGCGCGGTCAAGCATGTTCTGATCCATGTCACAGCCGTAGGGCTTGATGCCGAATTCGTCGCGCATATAGCTCATGGTCTCGCCGTCGCCGCAGCCCATGTCGAGAATGCGGTCGCCTGCCTTGAAACCGGCAAGCTCTATCATAAGTCTGGTAAGGGTTCTGTCACCGGGGTGGAATATAGCCATGTGTGTTGCCTCCTTGTTATCCCCGCATTTTTGCGTAGAATTCCTTCATGTATTCCTTGGCGGAAATAAGCTCGTCGATGGAGCTGATGTATTCGTAGGGGTATTTTTTATTGAAAATGCGCTCGATAAGGCCGGTTTCGGGGTTGACCAGCTTGGTAACGCCGCCTGCGCCGAGAGAGAGGGTGGAATGAAGCTCCTCCATCATGCAGACGTTGTAAATCCCGTCGAAGCCGGGCTTTGACCAGCCCACGTTCTCGTAGCCGCCGGAGGTGAACTTCTGGCGGTAGAGGTAATAGGG
>CAYYLZ010000102.1:0-5080 GCA_964472725.1 uncultured Oscillospiraceae bacterium | reverse complement strand
CTACCACCGGCCCCGGCACCGTTATCAAGGCTATCGCCAACGGTCACAAGGCTGCAAACGGCATGAACAAGTATCTTGGCGTTGCCGTCCCCGCTGCCGACGCCGTTCTGCGCTTCACCAAGCCCGCTGACGATGCTCCTGAACGCACCAAGAAGATGGTTCTCCGCGAGGTCGCTCTCGAGGAGCGTTCCCTCACCGTTGAGGACTCCTTCACCGCTTCTCTCGAAGAGGCCACCGAGGAAGCAAAGCGCTGCCTGAGCTGCGCCTGCTATGCTGTACATCCCTCTGACGTAGCTCCCGCTCTCATTGCTCTTGGCGCAAAGGTCATCACCACCAAGCGCGAGCTGGACATCAACGACTTCTTCACCGTTAAGGTTCCTGCAAGCACCGTTCTGCAGCCCGGCGAAATCGTCACCGAGATCCAGATCCCCGCTCCCGCAGCAGGCGTAAAGACTGCATTCATCAAGTTTGCTTATCGTAAGTCCATCGACTTCCCCGTAGTAAACTGTGCAGTTTCCGTTGGCGGCGATGAGCCCCGCGTTTGCCTGAACGCCGTTGCTCCCGTTCCCTATCGCGCCCTCAAGGCCGAGGAACTGCTCAAGGGCAAGGAAATCACCGAAGAGCTGGCTGAAGCTGTCGGTGAGGCTGCCGTTATCGGCGCTCAGCCCGACGAGGACAACCGCTTCAAGGTACAGATCGCTAAGGTCATGGTAAAGAGATCTCTTCTCTCCATCAAGTAAGATCTTCCATTAACAAATTACCCCCGGTTCGAAACGAACCGGGGGTTTTGTTGTTGATCGGGTATTCAATTAAAACTGCATGGGCTTGATGTCCTCTGCGATTTCCACCTCAAAGGGCAGCAGGTCAAGTATTTGGGTCTGCATATCGATGCCGGGGGCCACCTCGGTGAGCACAAGACCGTTGGTGCCAAGGCGAAATACGCAGCGCTCGGTGACGTAAAGTATCTCCTGATTATTGGCGTATGCGTTCTTTACACTGAAGCTGAAGCTGCCTACATTCTCCACGAACTTGCTTATCTTACCCTCGTTTGTAATGGTGACCTTTTCGCCGTCGAAGGTGCCGTCAATACCCTTGCTGTTGAAGGTAAGGCAGAATACAACCTTCTTGGTAGTCTGAGATATATTGGCAAAGCCGCCGATACCGCTGAGTTTACCCTTGGTGTAGTGTCCGTTTACGTTGCCGTGTCCGTCCACCTCAAGCGCACCAATGAAGCAAAGGTCAAGACCGCCACCTTCATAGAAGTCAAACTGGCGCGCCATATCCATCATGGAGTCGGGGCCGATGGCAACACCGAAAGCCTGTCCGCCAAGAGGCAGACCGCCGGTATGGCCAGACTCAACGCTCAGGTGCACGTCCTCCAGCATATTCCTTTCAAGCACTTCCGTGGCAACCATCTCGGGAATACCGATACCGATATTTACTATCTGATCCTTTTGTATCTCATGGACAGCACGGGCAGCGATGGCCTTGTGAAGCTGGTTACGCTTGGAGGTAGCGCCGATGACCTCGCTTATTTCCGCCTTGCAGGCCTTGAGGATATTGCCGGTAGGCACATACTTGCCGCAGATATAATCGTAAAAGCCCTCCAGATTGGTCAACTGCTGCTGATGGGGGCAGACTACAACCGCGTCCACCAGTGCCGCAGGCACGTTGACTGTCCTCGGCAGCATATTGTTATTCACGATGCGGGCCACCTGCACGATGACCTTGCCGCCGTTGCGGTGAGTTGCCTGAGCAACGCTGAGAGCGTCGATGGAGGCGCACTCGTTTTCAAAGGTTATATTACCGCGCTCATCGGCGTAGCTGGCCTTGAGCAGCGCAATGTCCACGCGGGGAATATCATAGAGCAGACCCAACTCACCTTTTTCCTCTGCAAGGTGCACCAGTTCCAGCTTGGAACGCTCGTTAAGCTGATACTGATGTCCAAGTCTTGGGTCAACGAAAAGGTTAAGACCTATCTTGGAAAACAGCGTAGAAGCTCCGCAGGCAGAGGCGCGAATCATATGCGACATAATTCCGCCAGGCAGATTGTAGCCCTCGATTTTATTTTCCATTATGGCTTTACTGGTGCGGGTAAGGCTGCCGAAGAAACCGACTATAGCTCTGTCAACGGCACCCTCACAGATATAACCTTCTACGTCACTGTTCTCCTTCCAGTCGCTAAAGCTGAACGCGCTGTACAGGGAGAGATTTTTAGGGTGTCCTGTGTTTCTGAAACGATAAGTGATAGCTTTATTGAGATCAATAGGCGAGGCACAGCCGGCGAAGGCGTTTATCCATATAGTGTCGCCATCCTTGACAAGGTTGGCGGCCTCTTCAAGGGTTATGACTTTGCTCATTCAATCTATCCTTTCATTCATCTTCAATGTCCATATATTGCTTCATTTTTAGCATAAGCATTCTTCCTTATGAGGAAGTAGCACACATAGTGAGCTGCTGCAGTAAGAGCCCATGTAATGGGATAGGATATGTACAGCACGAACAGGGTGGGAACCGCTGCAAAAACAGTGTATATCCATATAATTCTAAAGGCGCAGGCGCCGATAAGGGACACTATGGTAGGCAGAACAGAGTAGCCAAGGCCACGGTTTACGCCGCCCATCATATTCATTAGGCCTGCCGTGAAGTACAGCGGGCAGAGCACCAACAGGCGATACGCACCGTGCTCTATCACTTCCGCCTCACTGGCGTAAATGCTGATAAGGGGCTCTCGCAGGATCATAGCTATCATAGAAACCACAATGCCCAGCAGAGTAGTGACCACAGTGCAATAACGGACTACCTTCTCCGAGCGCTTATAGTCCCTTGCGCCCATGTTCTGACTTATAGCGGAGGTTGCGGTCTGGTTGAATGAGTCAACGGCGCAGAACATGAAGCCGTCTATGCTGGCGGCCGCGGTATTGCCGGAAATTACGGCGGCTCCAAAGGTGTTTATGGAGGACTGGATAATAACGTTGGAGAAAGCGAATACACAGCCCTGCAGACCCGCAGGTATGCCAAGGCGGAGCAGCTGCGCCAGCTTATCTTTATATATACGAAGCTTCTTCAGCTCCAGGCGGTATATGCCCTCGCTCTTGATGAGGCAGCGGACCACAAGCACCATGGAAAGGACCTGAGAAATTGTGGTAGCCAGCGCTACACCTTCAACTGTCATTTTGCACACGATTACGAAGAACAGGTTGAGGATTACATTGAGAATACCGGCTGCCGCAAGGAAATACAGGGGTCGCTGGGTATCGCCAACCGCTCTGAGAATAGCGGAGCCGTAATTATATATAGCGGAAACGGGCATACCGATGAAAACTATCTGCATATAAAGCACCGCGCCGTCAAGTATCTCGGGAGGGGTACCCATCATGGTCAGCAGCGGGCGGGCAAATACGGTGCCTACAACTCCAATGATAACGCCGCCGATAATCGCAAGCACCATAGTAGTGTGCACGGTCTCGCTCATGCCTTTGGCGTCTTTGGCGCCGTAATAGCGGGCGATGATAACATTGGTTCCGGTAGCAAGACCTATAAGCAGGTTGACTATAAGATGGATTATCGCAGTAGTCGCGCCTACCTGAGCCAACGCGTCACTGCCTGCAAATCTGCCGACTACAACAAGGTCAGCTGCATTGAAAAGCAGCTGCAGTATGCCGGAGATCATAACAGGAATGGTATATCTTATGAGTTTTGGCAGCAGCGAGCCGGTGCTCATATCTATTTCATGCTTGTTTGTCATATTCTCACCTTAAATCCGCTTTTACACAGCTAATTATTATACCGCAGTTTTGCTCATTTGGCAAGTTATACCCGCCTGTAACTCAGCAGACAAACTTCAAGCTCAGTTTCCACGCTTTTCAGCGCCTCCAGCTTGGCATGGTCGGCTGCTGAGGTTTTATAATAGTAGGGAGTCATCGAAAACAGGCGCTTTATATCCTCACCTTCTACCTTTATGCGGGTTTTTACGTCTATCCTGCAGCTAAGCTCAAATCCCTCAAGCTCCGTTTCCGGCTCACCGTTTTCGTAGGGCTTATCGTAAACCGCCGCTTTCAGCCCCCAAAGGTGACGGGGCAGCACCACGGCGCGGATAAGGCTCCCGCCTTCACTGAGCACCCGATGAAACTCGGCTGTTTCCAGCGGCGAAAAGAAGTTAAGCAGCATATCGCAGCCACCGGCCTCAACCGGAAGATGCGCTGAGCTGGAAACCGCGTGCTCCGCCCTGGGCAGACGCTTTGCCGCGTAACGCAGGGCGTCCTTGGAAATATCCGAGCAGGCCACCTCAATGTCAATACCGCTCGCCTTGGCGCTTTCGTAAACGGCGGCAGTGTACCAGCCCTCGCCGCAGCCTGCGTCCAGCAAGCGGCTGCCGGTTTTCAGCTTAGGCAGAGCAAGCTCCAGCAGCCCTTCACGGATAGGCGCGTAATAGCCCGCGTCAAGAAAATCCCGGCGCGCTTCCACCATGAGCCGGTCGTCGCCGTGACGCTTCGCCGAGGATTGGTTGGACATGAGCAGATTGACATAGCCGTATTTGGAAATATCATAGCAATGCCCGTTGGGGCAGTACAGGCTTTTCTCTCTTTTTTCAAGCTTTCCCCTGCACACGGGGCAGCAAAAAATCATTTATATCACTCCATTTTATCTTGCAGATGATATCTTACCATATCTATCAAAATCTTCAATCTATAAAGTGAACAAAAATCGGCAAATATTATTACTTTTTTTACGTTTCATATTTCTGCCGCCTTAATTCAAGAAAGCGCTTTTCTTTTTGTTTTTAATGTGTTACAATGATTTCAAACAATTAATTTTGCGAAAAATTTTATTATTGTAAAGGAGATATAGCAAATGGGCAGATACGATGATCTGGTATTTAAAATTCCTCAGGAATTCCACAACTGGTACGGCTTCGCTTCTCCCCGCGGCTTCTTCCGCGGCACTACCATGATGGAGAAGGCAAGAGTCTACATGGACTTCACTTCCGTTACCAAGCCCCTCCCCATGGAGGTTCCCCACACTCACCACTGCGCTGACGAGTACCTCGTTTTCACCGGCGCTGACATGAACAACTTCT
>CAYYLZ010000101.1:0-5222 GCA_964472725.1 uncultured Oscillospiraceae bacterium | reverse complement strand
GATTTTTGCCATGGGAAAATCATTCCTTTCACATCCAGGGTGTTTTTACATGAACCTTCACCGGATAAATATTTTCAATGTCAAGCTTGTCGGCGAAGCTTTCGGGTGCTGTGGTAAAACGCAGCGGCAGGTTCATATCCTCTGCCGTCTGTCTGGCATATTCCATCGACGAGAGAACGGTTTCCTCCGTCGTAAAGCCCATAAGGTGGGTGTTGTTGACGATGCCGGTAGCCTTGATGCGGGATTTGCGCTCGATTTCTCCAAGTATCTCCCCCGCTGAGGCCGCGTCGGCGGTAATGGGGCGGTTTTTGTTGATAACGTAGAGCATATCATAGTCTATTGCATTTATTCTGTGGGAGAAGCGGCCAAGGGCCGTAGCTCCGACATCGTCGCCGCCCACATCTATGATTATATATCCCTCGGGACTGTCAAAGATGGAGGCCACCTCCGCTGGAATGGAGGGCGAGTCCAAATTGCCGCCCGCGAAAGCCGAGGCTATAAGGTGAACCCCCGCCTCCTGTATAAGATGGCGGTAATCCGAGGAACGGAAGTAGGGATTGACTACGTCCATATCCACAAGGGTCACCTTCTCACCTCTCGCGGCAAGGTCGAGGGCAATATTCAGCGAAAGATTTGTTTTTCCGCAGCCGTAATGACCGCAGATAAGTGTAAAGGGCTTGAATTCCATTGTTTTTCTCCGTAAAAATACGCGTCTTGCGATGTTTTAGCTATTTAAACTATGATAGCATATCTCATATTGAATTTCAATTCAAATATTTTGTCATTTTATTCAAAAAAACATTTTTCATGTCCCTATAATTGTTCCTTAATATATAAACACGTTCACTTTTCGTTATTTCACAATACCACTCCGCTCTTCCCCGCTTCGACAGTTTTGTACAAATTAGCTATTTCTTTAACCCCCTGCAAAAATAGGTTTTTCCTTAACAAAATTGTATTTTTCATCATCATTGTCCAAAAACTGAACTTGTTTTTCCACGTTTTATATGGCTCATAGTCATTTTTGTGAACTCGTTCGTTTTTGTTGCTATAAATTTTGGTCAGTTTTGATGAAATGTAATAATAAATTCATTTAGCTAATGACTTTTTAGAATTCCCATGCTATAATTACGACAATGGCACAAGACTGTTTATTAAACGCTGAAACGTATATAAAACCATTAAGGAGGAAAACACATGGCTCATCTGCAAGAGGCTGCTGCTGCCAAGATCAACGAGATCTGTGACAGACACATCGGCCAGAAAACCCCGCTGATCATGATTCTCAGCGACATCCAGAACGAGTACGGCTACATACCCCTTGAGGTTCAGGAACTGGTATCCGCAAGAACCGGAATTTCCGTTGCTGAAATCTACGGCGTAGTTACCTTCTACTCTTTCTTCTCCCTCACTCCCAAGGGCAAGTACGTTGTCGGCTGCTGCCTGGGTACCGCTTGCTACGTTAAGGGCGCTCAGCAGGTTATCGACAAGTTCTCCGAGATCCTTAACATCAAGCCCGGCGAGACCAGCGAGGACGGCATGTTCACCCTCGATGCTCTGCGCTGCATCGGCGCCTGCGGTATTGCTCCCGCTGTTTCCATCAACGGCAAGGTATATTCCAAGGTTGCTGTCAAGGACGTTCCCGTCATCATCGATCAGCTGAGAGCTGACGCAGCTGCCGAATAAGGAGGTAACGCACAATGATCAAGAATTTTGCTGAGTTCGAATGTAAGCGCGAAGAATGTTCTGCTGCTCTGGCTGCCAAGTTCAGCGGCACCAACGGCATGCGCGCTGTAGTTCTCTGCGGCGGTACCGGTTGCCTTTCTTCCGACTCCGCTGTCATCAGAGAGAAGATCGAAAAGCTCGTTGTCGAGAAGGGTCTTTCCGATAAGGTCACCGTAAACCAGGTTGGCTGCTTCGGCTTCTGCTCTCAGGGTCCCTTCGTTAAGATCTATCCCGAAGACACTCTCTACAGACTCGTTACCATCGACGACGTAGAGGAAATCGTTGAGACGGACCTCATCGGCGGTCAGATCGTTGAGAGACTGCTCTTTGTTGACCCCGCCACCGGCGAGAAGGTCTCCAAGCAGGACGACATCAACTTCTACAAGAAGCAGATGCGTATCTCCCTGCACGGCTGCGGCTCCATCAACCCCGAAGACATCAACGAAGCTATCGGCGCCGGCGCTTTCGCAGGTCTCGTAAGAGCCCTTCAGATGGACAGAGCCGACGTTATCAAGGAAGTTCTCGACTCCGGCCTCCGCGGCCGCGGCGGCGCAGGCTTCCCCACCGGCAGAAAGTGGCAGTTTGCTTACGCCTCTGCCGGCGATGAGAAGTATGTAGTCTGCAACGGCGACGAGGGTGACCCCGGTGCATTCATGGACCGTTCCATCCTCGAGGGTAACCCCCTTGCCGTTATCGAAGGTATGATGATCGCCGGTTACGCTATCGGCGCTAAGGAAGGTAACTTCTACGTCCGCGCTGAGTATCCCACCGCTATCCATCGTCTCCAGGTTGCTATCCAGCAGGCTGAAGAGCTGGGTCTCCTTGGCGACAACATCCTCGGCACTGACTTCTCCTTCCGCGTATATATCCGTCCCGGCGCAGGCGCATTCGTCTGCGGCGAAGAGACCGCTCTTCTGAACTCCATCGAGGGTAAGCGCGGTATGCCTCGTCCCCGTCCTCCCTTCCCCGCTGTTAAGGGTCTTTGGGATAAGCCCACCATCGTTAACAACGTTGAGACTCTCGCCTGCGTTCCCTACGTCCTCAGAGAGGGTGCAGAGAAGTTCGCTCAGAACGGCACCGAGAAGTCCAAGGGCACCAAGGTATTCGCTCTCGGCGGTAAGGTCAACAACGTAGGTCTCGTTGAGGTTCCCATGGGCACCACTCTCCGCGACCTGATTTTCGACATCGGCGGCGGTATCCCCAATGGCAAGACCTTCAAGGCTATCCAGACCGGTGGCCCTTCCGGCGGCTGCCTCACCGCAGAGTTCCTTGATGAGCCCATCGACTTCGACAATCTGGTTGCCAAGGGCTCCATGATGGGTTCCGGCGGTGCTATCGTTATGGACGAAGACAACTGTATGGTCGACGTTGCTAAGTTCTACATGGAATTCATCTGCGACGAGTCCTGCGGTAAGTGCACCCCCTGCCGTGTTGGTACCAAGCGTATGCTGGAGATCCTCACCAGAATCACCAACGGCACCGGCACCATGAAGGATCTGGACGAGCTGGAAGAGCTGGGCAACGCCTGCAAGAGCAACGCTCTCTGCGCTCTTGGTCAGACCGCTTCCAACCCCATCATCTCCACTCTCAGACACTTCAAGGATGAGTACATTGCTCATATCGTTGATAAGAAGTGCCCCGCTAAGGTTTGCAAGAACCTCATGCAGTACAAGATAGACCCCGATAAGTGCAGAAAGTGCAGCCTCTGCGCACGTCAGTGCCCTGTCAACGCCATCACCGGCGAGGTCAAGAAGACTCCCTTCGAGATCGACGCAACCAAGTGCATCAAGTGCGGCGCATGTATCTCTTCCTGCAAGTTCGGCGCCATCTACAAGGATTAAGGAGGTACAGACAATGGCTCTTGTTAACATTAAAATAGAAGGCCGCCCCTATCAGGTAGAAGACGGCATTACTATACTTGAAGCCGCAAGAAAGTGCGGTTATGAGATCCCCTCCCTCTGCGCTTTCAACCACGGCGAGTGCAACCAGGGTTCCTGCCGCGTATGTCTCGTTGAGGCTACCGGCGCTAAGGGTCTCGTTGCTTCCTGCGTATACCCCGTAAACGAGGGCATGGAGATCACCATCTCCTCCCCCAAGGCTTCCGCTGCCCGCCGCACCTCCGTCGAGCTTCTGCTCAGCAACCACTCCATGAAGTGCCAGCAGTGCAACAAGAACGGCAAGTGCGAGCTTCTGCACGTAGCTAAGCTCACCGGCGCTCGTGAGGACATGTTCCTCGGCGAGAAGACTCCCGTAACCGTCGATGAGATCTCTCCCTCCATCGTTCGCGACACCAGCAAGTGCATTCTCTGCGGTCGCTGCGTAGCACGCTGCCAGAATGCTCACGGCAACGGCGTTCTCAGCTTCCAGAACAGAGGCTTTGCTACCATCGTTGCTCCCGCCGGTAACCGTACCCTCAGCACCTCTCCCTGCATCATGTGCGGCCAGTGCGTAAGCGTCTGCCCCACCGGTGCTCTCGTAGAGAAGTCCGAAATCGCTCTCATCGACGCAGCTATGGCAGCCGGCAAGCACGTTATCGTGCAGACCGCTCCAGCAGTTCGCGCAGCTCTGGGCGAAGAGTTCGGCATGAAGATCGGTACTCCCGTAACCGGCAAGATGGTCGCTGCTCTCAAGCGCCTGGGCTTCGCCAAGGTTTACGACACCAACTTCGCTGCTGACCTCACCATCATGGAAGAGGCTACCGAGCTTCTCGGCCGCGTAAAGAACGGCGGCACCCTCCCCATGATCACCTCCTGCTCTCCCGGCTGGATCAACTACGCTGAGACCTACTACTCTGATCTCCTTGGTCACGTTTCCTCCTGCAAGTCTCCTCACGAGATGCAGGGTGCCATCATCAAGAGCTACTATGCTGAGAAGAATGGCATTGACCCCAAGGACATCTTCGTAGTTTCCATCATGCCCTGTACCGCAAAGAAGTTCGAGAAGGAAAGACCTCAGCTTCAGCACGACGGTATCAAGGATGTTGACGCTGTTCTCACCACCCGTGAGCTTGGCGACCTCATCAAGCGCGCAGGTATCCTCTTCCGCGAGCTTCCCGATGAGGAGTTCGACCAGGATCTGCTGGGCGAGTACTCCGGCGCAGCCGTTATCTTCGGCGTAACCGGCGGCGTTATGGAAGCTGCTCTGCGTACTGCTTACTATGTCCTCGAGGGCAAGGAGCATGAGGCCATCAAGTTCGAGGCTGTTCGTGGCTTCGACGGCATCAAGGAAGCTACCCTCACTCTCGGCGGCATGGAGATCAGCATCGCTGTTGCTCACGGCATGAAGAACGCCAAGGTTCTCCTTGACGATATCCGCGCCGGCAAGAGCAAGTACACCTTCATCGAGATCATGGGCTGCCCCGGCGGCTGCATCAACGGTGGCGGTCAGCCTTATGTCCGTCCCTGCTTCCTCCCCAACGAGGACGCCGACATTCTCGATACCTACAAGGACAAGAGAGCCGCTGCCCTCTACTCCGAGGACGAGCGCAACACTCTCCG
>CAYYLZ010000100.1:0-5464 GCA_964472725.1 uncultured Oscillospiraceae bacterium | reverse complement strand
GCAGCCTTGTGACCGTTGGCGATAGCCTTGATAACGGTGCCGGGGCCGGTGGTAGCGTCACCGGCTGCATAGATGCCGGGACGGGAAGTCATAGCTTCGTTGTCGATGTCGATCAGGCCGCGAGCGCTGAGCTGAACCTGATACTTCTCATCAAGGAAGGAGAGGTCAACGGACTGACCGATAGCCATGAGGATGTTCTCGCCGGGAATGACCTGCTTCTCGTTCTCGTCATACTGAGGATTGAAGCGGCCTTCGGCATCACGGACGGAAACGCAGCGCTTGATCTCAAGACCCTTTACTACGCCGTTCTCCTCGACGACCTTGGACAGACCCCAGGAGGGCATGATGACTACGCCTTCTTCTTCGGCGCGGGCGATCTCTTCCTTGCTGGCGGGCATGGTCTCGCGGGTTTCGAGGCAGCACATGGTTACCTTCTTTGCGCCGAGACGCTTTGCGGTGATGGCAACGTCCATAGCAACGTTACCGCCGCCGGTTACGATAACTTCGGAACCGATCTTGCCTTCCATCCACTTCTCAACGCCGACCAGGAAGTCGAGACCGAAGTGGGTCAGCTCTTCGCCGGCCAGACCGGCAACGGGACGCTTCCAGGTACCGGTGGAGTAGCAGACGCTGTCGTACTGCTTCTCAAGATCCTCGGGCATAACGTCAACACCAACGCGGATGCCGGTCTTGAACTCGATGCCCATGCCCTTGAGAGCATTGATGAGCTTGCGGACAACGTCCTTGGGCAGACGGTAAGCGGGGATAGCATACATGAGCATGCCGCCGGCCTCGTCCTTGACGTCGTAAACGGTTACCTTGTTGCCTGCCTTGCGCAGGTAGAAGGCTGCGGAAAGGCCGGAGGGGCCGCCGCCAACGATGGCAACGGACTTGCCGGTCTCTACTTCGGGAGCCTTGTAGAACTTATCGGCATTGTCGAGAATATAATCGCCTACGGTACGCTCAACGCCATTGATGTAAACGCTGTCGCAGCCGATGGTGCAGCGGTTGCAGTGATCCTGGCAGGTGTGAGCGCAGACACGGCCGGTGATCATGGGCAGGGGGTTGACCTGCATGATGATCTCAGCTGCGCCGTCCCAGTCGCCCTTACGGACGCGGTCGTTGTAAGCGGGAATGTTGGTGCCTGCGGGGCACTCCTGCTGGCAGGAGGTAGCGCGAACCTTTACGCCGCCGAAGATGGAGTGGAAGCGGTTCTGACCGGTATGAGCGAAGCACTCGGTGCCGCCCTTACGCAGACAGTCAAAACGGTTCTCAGGCTTACGATAGTACCAGCAGCGGGGGAACTGAGCGATATTACCGGCGATGGTGCCCATATCGCGCAGGTGGGGGGAAGCAACAGCCTTGGCAGCCTGTGCCAGTGCGGTGTACTTCTCGGCGATGGTGGCGCATTCTGCGATGTCTGCCAGACGGGTCAGAGCACCGATCTTGAGAACGCCATCTTCTTCCTTGATGTAATCAAGGCCGGGAATGGACTTGATATTAACAACGTTTTCGGGGTATTCGCGAAGGATATTGTCCTTCAGAGTGCCGAGGAGGTCAGTGCCTCCGGCGATGAGAGCGGCCTTACCCTGCTCAAGAGCCTTTGAAGCCTCTTCCAGGGTCTTGGCATTTGTATGATTAAAAGGTCTCATTCTATCACCTTATGCCTTTCCTAAAGCTTTGAGGATCTTGTCCGGGGTTGCGGGGGGATCTACCCAAACGCCGATAGCGTTGTGGATAGCGATGATGATGGCGTGGGTGTTTGCCAGAGAGTGGCTGATACCGTTTGCACCGTAGGCAGCGTTGCCGGCGCGGGTCTCCAGGAACTTCTTGCCGATTACGGGAACGTCCAGAGTGGTGGGCTTCTTGTAATCGATCATGTTGTTGTTCAGGCGGACGCCGGTCTTTTCGTCGTATACATACTCTTCGAGAAGCTGGCAGCCCTGAGAGAAGTACAGAACCTGGTCGATCTGGCTTTCCAGAGAAGTGGGACGCATTACCTTACCGGGGTCGGCAACAGCGTCGAAGCGGAGGATCTCAACCTCGCCGGTATCGGTGTCAACAGCGACCTCGCAGTAAGCGGTGTTCATGGTGTCGAGCATCTTGCCCATACCCATGGTCCACAGGGACGTGGGGGGACGACCGGAGAAGGTAGCAAAGATGTTCTCGCTGGTGGCTTCTCTGAGGGGGAGACCAACGCTGGGGTCAGCCTTCAGGCATACCATACCGTTGATCATATCCAGTTCGTCGGCAGTGTGACCCTTGAGGGGGTTCTCCTTGGGCTGACCAAACATGAACATGCTGGGAGGTGCGGGATTGTTGGCCTTGTTGGCAGCAGACTCGAGGATCTTCTGCTTGAGAATGTTGGCGCATTCCTTCATTGCCCAGGAGGAAGCGGTGGTACCGTCGGAGCCGCCGCCAACGGGGGTGAAGGTCTCGCGGTAGTCGAAATCGATGGCTACGTCTGCGTATTCCAGACCCAGCTCTTCGGCAACGACCATTGCGTTACACTCAACTGCGAAAATACCGGTGCAGGGACCCTGAGTGGGCATATGTACTACACCGTTCTTAAGCTCCAGCTTGCAATCGTAGCCGGAGAATGCGTGACGGGGGCACATCTGATAACGGAAGCTGGCGCCGTGCATACGGCCGTCCTCGAGCTTTCTCTCGCCGGACTTGTGCCAGTTCCAGTTAACGAACTTCTTGCCTTCTTCGATACATGCCAGAAGGCTGGGGGTGATGGTGTTGTCTTCCTGAGACGTGGGGCCGTGAACGTTGAGCAGAGCGACGTCAATGGGATCCTTGCCCAACTTCTCGGAGATGAGATAGATGGCCATGGTGCCGGAGTCCCAGTTGAAGGGGCAGTGCTGACCGGAAACGTACATCTTGCCGCGGTTGGTATCAACGATATCCATCTGCTGGCGGATGTTGGGGCACTTGAAGGTGTAGTAGGGACCGTAGCCCTGGTCACCTGCGGTACCGAAGGAGGAGGAACCGTAAACGCCGTTGTCAGCGATGGAGAAGTCGTCGATAGCGGTTACAAGACCCTCGTTGGTGAAGCCGACCTTGAGGTACATGAAGCGCTCGTTCATGAGGAAGTCGAAGGTCTCCTCACGGGTGTTGGCGCAGCGGACGGGACGGCCGGTGCGTCTGGCCAGCAGGGGAGTGATCTCCTGAGACTTACGCATACCCCAGTCGCAGTACTTACCGCCCTGGAAGAGACCTTCCTGAACGGTCTTTTCGTTGGAAACGCCGTACATACGGCTGATGTTCTCACGGCGCTGAACAGCACCCTCGATGTGCAGGTCGGGGCCTTCGCCGTGGTAGGGGTTATCTTCCCACCATGCAACGGAGGAGGGAGGATTGGGCATGTGAGAAGCGAATGCGGGGAGCATCAGCTTATACTCAATGATGTGGTCAGCCTCGGCAAAGCCCTTTTCGATGTCGCCCTGAGTGGTGACAGCGAAGGAAACGTTGCCCTGCTTCTCCTTTGCGGGAGGAGCGGAGAAGGGATCGGGGGGAGCTGCGACCATGTGAGCGGTGGGAGCACCGGGCTCGCGACCCTTGAGGGTATCGACTACGTGGCCGAGAACTTCCCATTCGATGTCCAGCAGGCGGAGGGCTTCCTCGCAGATGTCCTCGTCCTCAGCGACTACGATGCAGCCGACCTCAGCGCCTTCCTGCTCAGCCCAGTTGTCCAGATAAGGACGGGAGGGAGGGCCGAAGGGATTCTGACCCAGCTTCTTGATGTCCTCGTCTTCCCAGGTGACGATATCGACAACGCCGGGGAGAGCGAGAGCCTTGGTGGTGTCTATCTTCTTGATAAGTGCGTTTGCATAGGGGCTGCGAAGGAACTTCGCATGGAGCATGTTGGGAAGAACATAGTCGATACCGAACTTTGCGATACCGGTAGCCAGCGCATAGGACAGCTTACCGGGCAGATTGGGCTTACCGACTACTCGGAAATGTTCTCTTTGACCGTTTACGCCTACTATATCAGCCATTTGTTGCCGCTCCTTCCGTCATTTTTTCTACCGCCTCCATGATAGCCTGGGCGTGGCGGGGATATGTACCGCAGATGCAGATGTTGCCGGAGAGGGCTGCATTGATCTCGTCTACGGTGGGGTTGGGGTTCTTGTCAAGCAGGTTCTTGGCGGATACCAGGAAACCGGGGGTGCAGTAGCCGCACTGCATAGCGTCCCAGCGGCAGTAAGCATCGACCAGGGGCTTCCACTTGGGGTCAGCCGCGATGCCTTCTACGGTCTGAATCTCCTTGCCCTCGCACTCTACGGCGAGCATCTGGCAGGAGAGAACTGCGCGGCCGTCCATGATGACGGTGCAGGAGCCGCAAACGCCCTTGTCGCACATGTGCTTTGCGCCGGTAAGACCGAGGCGGAACTGCAGAGTGCGCTTGAGGGTCCAGTGGGGCTCGATGAGTACCTCGCAGCTCTTGCCATTGAGGTTAAGTACAACTGTTACAGGGGGGATGGCGCCGACGTGCTCAACTGCATAGTGCTGCTTAAGGTCAGCGTAGCAGCCGAAGATCTTGCCGCAGAGAGGGCAGCGATATTCGGTGAGAGCGGTGGGGATAGCACCGATCATCTCGGAAACCTTAGCGTGAGCAGTTTCGAGAGTAAAGGTCATATCCTTTGCTTCTGTCATTTCATTACCTCCTTAGAAAAGTGGGGTCAGGGCTGCATCAGGGCAGACTGCCCCCATGATTAGAAATATCTAATGATACTAATATATTAAGTTAAGCGCGTAATTTTGTCAACGCTTGTTGCCCATAAGTTTTTGAGAAATAATTCAAAAAAACCACTCAAAACCCCCACGAAAAGACAAAAATGCAGGAAAATGAACGCTTTTGACGGAAAATGACGCAATTATAAAAAATCGTACACTTCTTGGGGAGATATAAGCTGAAGTTATACCTGGAAATGCGTGTGGATACAGAGGGAAAAACAGGAAGCAAAAAAATGTGCGGAGGTACAAAAAGCGCTTGACATTTGTACGTATATGCGGGTACTCTAAATAGTAGAAAGAATATGGTCGCGGCTATGTGTATGGCCGGGGTCTCTCTGACACAAATACAATTTAAGGAGCGTGTACACATGAAGAATTTTGCAGGTAAGATTTGCTTTATTTCCGGCGGCGCTTCCGGCGCAGGTCTGGGTCAGGCCAAACTGTTTGCCAAGAACGGTATGAAGGTTGCCATCGGTGACGTCCGTCAGGACGCGCTGGACAACGCAGTCAAGGAAATCGTTGCTTACGCAGGCTGCCCCGAGAGCGACGTTCTCGCCATCAAGGTAGACCTCACCAATCGTGAAGAGTATACCGCAGCTGCCGATAAGGTAGAAGAAACCTTCGGCGGTCCTCCTCACCTCCTTATTCAGACCGCAGGCGTCAACTCCTTCGGCCCCGTTGAGGCTTCCACCTTCGACGATTTTGACTGGGTCGTCGGCGT
>CAYYLZ010000099.1:0-5487 GCA_964472725.1 uncultured Oscillospiraceae bacterium | reverse complement strand
GGTCAGCACGCCGGATTCCACCATAAAACGAATAAATTCTTCTTTATAGCTCATGTCATATCTCCTTTTCGTTTTTCCAAGTACATAATGATACCATTATTTCCGCCCAAAGGCAACCGGTAACGCTTATTTCACCGGCAGATAGTTCTCAAGATACTCGTTTATCTTGCCCACAAATTCCTTATACAACTTGTTATCGTTCTGCAGGCCGTGGCCGGAATGTGGAAACTCCATATAATCATGGGGCACACCGTGCTTCTCCAGCGCCGCCGCCAGTCGTCTGCCCGTAGCGCAGGGGCATATCTTATCGTGGCTGCCGTAGGCCATAAGCACCGGTACGGATTTCTCCGTGACCCACATATCCGCGGAAATATTCTTCACCGCAGCGAGATACGCGCCGCTTTCGATGTCCTCGGGCGTTATAAGCTTGCCTGCCATAGGCGAGAACATGCCCGCGGCGGCTTTGGCATCCTTATCAAGGCCGTAATTTGTCCAATCCTCGCGGACGAAGCCCGCGGGGCCGACCTGTTCGAACACCATTTTCACCGGAACCGGCGCGCTTTTTGCGTCCCGCAGAGCGTAGAGCAGTGCCAGTGCGCCGCCCGCGCTGCCGCCCGCTATGGCCATGCCGTTTATCTTATAGCCCAGCTTCTCCGCCCTGGCGACCACCTTGGGCACCGCCGCCTTTATATCCAGCGACTGGTCGTAAACGGAAGCGTTGTTTCGGTTCGTGCTCAGCGTGTAATTCACGCCCGCGGCCACGTACCCCTTGGAGCAGAGCCATTTGAGAATCTCCGCGTCGTCCTTTTTGTCGCCGGAGGTGAAGCTGCCCGCGTGGAGATAGACCACAAGGCCGTAGCTCTCCCGGGATTTATCGGCAGGCAGATAGAGGTCGAAGGTGTTGCCCTCGCCCTTGCCGTATTTCACATCGGCTTCTATCTCCCCTGTCCACTTGACCTTGTACACCCGCTTCTGTACGTTGAAGGACAGTTTTATAATGACGGATATTATAAAAACGGTGACGAACACCAGCAGATATGCGGTAAAACTCATTGCGCCGCCCCCTTAAAGGAAATTTCCGCCAAAGAGGCTGCCGCCCAGCAGGCGGTTGAGGTAATACCGCACGCCGAGCCGTCCGCCGAGAAATGCCACGACCACTATGATTACCAAAGCAATTATTTCACCGGTTGTCATATAAAAACCTCCTATGCGGTATCACCGCACAAATTATAATCATAAATCCTTAATGCATGGAGGTTTTTTGCCAACATCGCCGGTTGCCCAAAGGGCGAGGCGATGGGCTTTTTAAAAATATTAGTGTGATATTCACACTAAACCTCCGTTTTTCACATAAGATATTGATTTTATTTTATCCGCCCCGCCGTCTGCTGTCAACTGCAATTCACGCGGGCGTTGAAAGGCGCGGCAATTTGTGGTAGAGTAAGCCAAAGTACAGCACAGGAGGTGCTTCTGATGATTTTCGAAACCAATCGGCTCATTTTACGCCCATGGCAGGCCTCGGACGCGAAAAGCCTGTATAAATACGCCAGCCACCCGGAAGTGGGCCCCGCCGCAGGCTGGCCTCCGCATACAAGCGTGGAAAACAGCCTCGAAATTATTCGCGGTGTCCTTTCCGCGCCGGAAACTTATGCCGTTATCGACAAGCAAACCAACTGCGCCGTGGGAAGCGTTGGCCTCATGATCGGCAAAGCCAGCGGCCTCGGCATTTCCGACGCGGAGGCAGAGATAGGCTACTGGGTGGGCGTGCCCTATTGGGGGCGCGGATTTATTCCCGAGGCGGTAGGCGAGCTGCTTCGCTATGCCTTTGAGGAGCTGCAGCTGGAAAAAGTGTGGTGCGGCTACTTCGACGGCAACGCCAAGTCAAGGCGAGTGCAGGAGAAGTGTGGGTTCGAGTATCAATATACAAAGGACAACGTTCCCTGCTCCATGCTGAACGAGGTTCGGACGGAGCATGTCACCTGCTTGACTCGGGAAAAATGGCTGGCTCGATAGCCCGCCGCTTCTGTTGAAAAAACCGCCGTGCTGTGGTACACTTTTAAGCAGAAATCAACTACAGGCAGGGAAAGACATGAACAATACATATCAGCACAAGGTGCAGTATTACGAAACCGACCAGATGGGCATCGTCCACCACTCCAACTACGTGCGCTGGATGGAGGAAGCTCGCGTGGAGTTTTTGTCCCGGCTGGGCTGGGAGTACCGCAAAATGGAGGAGCTGGGCGTTGTTTCGCCGGTCACCGCCATCGAGGGCAAGTATAAGCGCAGCGCAAAGTTTGACGATACCGTCACCGTTTCCGTTTTTGTCACGGACTTCCGCGGCATTCGTCTCCGCCTGCGTTACGAAGTCCACGACAGTGATGGCGCGCTGCTTTTCACCGGCACCTCCGAGCACTGCTTCATGGATAAGGAGGGGCGTATTCTCAATATGAAGAAGGAGTATCCCGATTTTTACGCCGCCCTCTCCGCCGAGGTGCAGCCATGATACGGCGCGCCGGTGTTGCCGACGCCCATGTTGTTGCGGAAATGGCGGTGAAGATGTGGACAAGTCACATCTCCGACGAGCTGGCCTCCGATTTTGCGGATATTATCGCTTCGCCGGAAAGCGCCGTATTTATAATGTATAGCAGCGACGCCCCCGTGGGCTTTGCCCAGTGTCAGCTGCGCCACGATTACGTGGAGGGCACGGACTCAAGTCCCGTTGGCTACCTTGAGGGCATTTTCGTCGAAGCCACTCACCGTCGTCAAGGCTGCGCCCGTGCACTCCTCGCCGCCTGTCAGGAGTGGGCGAAGGCGCAGGGCTGCACGGAATTTGCCAGCGATTGCGAATTGGATAATGTAGAAAGTCTCGCCTTTCATCTAAAAATGGGCTTCCTCGAGGCGAACCGCATAATTTGTTTTACGAAAAGGATATGAAGAAATCCCACGGCTGATTTTATTCGGCAGTGGGATTTTGCTGTTGTGAGCCGATTGTGCGCGGTTGCCGTGCAAATGTTAAACATATTCGTAGGGAATGGGCCTGTGTCAGCTTACTTCCGGCAGTATCGTTACAAGGCGGAACAGGCAGGCCTGTTCCCTACAAAAAATAACCCACATTACCGCAGTAAGGATAGCCATGAACCGCAGCAAAACTATGTCATTGCGAGGAGCGAAGCGACGCGGCAATCTCCGGCACCGGTCGAACTGCGCACCATAGTTTTTTGACAGCCTCAAATTCCGCTGTATGATTACTTTTATGTCAATCAAAGTTCAACCGTTAGTTGCGCAATTCTATCGCACCTAAAATAACAGGTTATTGTCATTTGCTGCGCCGCTCACTCTGCTTATTATCAATTCTGCTCTCGTTGCAATCTGGGCAATCACAAGCAGCGCAGCATCTTATATATTTTATAAAAACGAACAGCAGGCGGTATGACCGTCTGCTGTTCATTTTTTATATTACAATCATCACTTGCCCTGTAAACGGCTCTTCATGCGGTCGCTCAAGCAAGCCGCTGCGCTCATTGACCTTCCTTCGTGTGTTCCGAAATGATTTCTTCTACACTTCCTATAATGTTTTTTGTTTTTTCATCGCTTATGCTTTTTAGAACCAGTTACCTAAGCCGCTCTATCTCGTATTTCATTTTGTTATCGTGAGCTGTCCAAAAATATTAAGCTCTACGTTATTGTACAGAGCTGCATCAACACTGTATTGTGTACCATCTACACTGAAAGAGTCTTGGAAACATCCTCTAGTAATATTAACACCTCTTTCAATGTCCAGCAAGGTAAAATACGTTTCACCCTCATTAACCCGCCTCTCCATAGACGCATAGGGCAAGGTTGCCAGTTGTGACTCATCGTAGGGTTCGCTAACCGTAACCTCTCCGGTTTCGCTGTCATAGCTGCAGCGGGCTATGAATCCGTCACTACAGAAATATCCTACGGTAAGCTGTACTGCTGTAACAGCTCCATTATACTCCGGCTTTAAAACCATCCTATGACCAAAGCTCACCAGAACAATCTCTTCATTGTCGTTTTTATCCAGATTTGCGGCAATGCAAAGGTCAAAATACTCTGACCAGTTCTCACGATTGATCTGTACAACTTCCGGTTCTGCCTTCGGACTGTCCTTGGCCTCGTCGGAGTTTGAAATTTTGCCGCATGCCGCCATACCAAAACACATAATAATTACTAACAGTATAGCAATACATTTTTTCATATATTTACCTCTATTCTCATTAATTTGATATAATGTATTTAACGTAATCCATTGATAATATATGTGCACATACATCTCTTGCTCCGTGAACGGCTCTTCATGCGGCCGCTCAAGCAAGCCGCTGCACTTCATTAACCTTCCTTCGTGTGTTCCGAAATGACTTCTTCTACGCTTCCTATAGGAGTACGAGCCTCGTCATATATTTCATGGGGCAGCAAAAATTCTCCCATAATTTCATGACGATGCAGAATGGTTTCACTATCCACTTTATCATCATTGTTTAAGACCATATGCAATCCGACAATGCAATCCTCGCGGATGTAGTTCTCATTCACTTCCGCTTCTCTGCCCTCACGAATCATCCAATCCGTTTCATATTCATAATAAGCTTTTGCCATATCATCATCAGGGAATACATAATACCAGTCTTTCTTTGTCAACTCATTGTTTTCGAAATAGTATACTATCCAAAGCTCAATAGCACCATAATCGTGTGCTTCCATTAGAGAATTTGTATATTTCAGTCGAACTGTCATCGAAGATGACTCAACAGAAGCTAAGTCATCGCTTTCGTGGGCTTCCTGCGAACTCTCTGTTGTCTTATCTTCAGCTAAAATTTCCTTTTCACTACCAGAAGGAGTATCGCTTACATTCTGCGTTTTATCGCCACAAGCGCACAATGTAAAACTTAAAACAAGCGCTAAAATAGCAGCAATTATTTTCCTCATATATCCCCTCATCTCCAAATAAAAAGTGCGCAGCCGAAGCTGCGCACCGAAAAATGCAAAGCCTCGAATGCTGCGACACATCTTTTCACTGCCATAAAGGTGCGAAAACAGAGGATGCATTTTTACCATGTAAAATGCACCTTGTATGGCAAAATATTTAGATGTGTCGCACTGTGACTATATCACATTGTGTAGAAACTTTCAAGCATATTATTTTTAATTTTGGCATAGCCCTCTATGTGTTATGTTCAAGAAAATAAAAAAAGCGAAGCAGAGATTTCTGCTTCGCTTTGTGTTGGCGTCGACTTATCTTCCCGGCACGTCGCCATGCAAGTATTGTCAGCACTAGTGAGCTTAACTGCCGTGTTCGGAATGGGAACGGGTGGACCCTCACTGTCATAGACACCAACTATATGTTCATCGGTTTTTGCCGATAAAACCTTATTTAATTTAGCATAACGCTGACACAATGTCAAGCATTATTTTGGTGACCCGTGGGAGAATCGAACTCCCGTTTGCGGCGTGAGAGGCCGCCGTCTT
>CAYYLZ010000098.1:0-5532 GCA_964472725.1 uncultured Oscillospiraceae bacterium | reverse complement strand
GCAATTCCCGGTTTATGTTTTCCCATGTTATTAATTTAAAAAACAAAAAATCCGCACCGGCAGGGCGGCTTGCCCTCAAACCGCCGCTGTAACGATCACTTCCGCAAAAGCGATAACACCGTCATTCCGAGCTTGCGAGGAATCCCCCACGCGGACGCAAGCAAATCATTACGGCAACCATTCGACAGGGGGATTGCCACGGCCTGCGGCCTCGCAATGACAAACATGTAGTGCATTGCAAAAATGAACAACCCAATCAAACCGCACGCACCAATAATTCTCAATTCTCAATTCTCAATTATAACTCGTTACTCGCCGAATATTTTGCTGCCCATGGCGCTGCAGAGTATCCTGCCCATCTGCTCCGGGCTGACCTCCGGCTCCTCATAGAGCCAGCGGGAGGCCATGCCGATGCAGCCCACCATCAGATAAGTGAAGGCCAGCTTGGCTTTGGGATCGTCGGCGGCGCAGCGTCCGGCCTCGGCAAGGTCGGTGATAAGCTTCTCAAACATACGCTTTGAAAAATCCGCGTTGCCGTTCTCGCTGAGCAGGGCGCCCCACAGGTCGGAGTTCTCCCGTATATGGCGGAAAAGAGCCGCGCAGGCTCGCTCCCGCTCCTCCTCGTCGGCAGCGGTAATATCCAGCACGTAGCCGCTCAGCTGCTCCATCGCCACGTCCTCAGTATGCCGCAGCAGGTCGCTCTGGTCGGAAAAATGGGAGTAAAAGGTGCCGCGGTTCAGCTCCGCCTTCTCGCAGATCTCCTTAATGGTTATCTTGCTCACCGGCTTGCTGCGCATAAGAGCCGCAAGACTGCGGCGCAGCATCATTTTCGTAAATTCCACCCGGCGGTCGTCGCGTTTTCCGGCCATATCGTTCCCTCCTGTCGATACACCCATTATAGCCGTCACCCCCCGCGAAGGTCAATCGCTCAAAGGCAATTTATTGCCGATAAAACAAAGTTTGTTACAATCAACCAACGGCGCACCTTTATTTTTTTCAACATTTTTGTTGTATATCGTATTTTTTTGTCATCAACGTACATTCGCCCCGCTGTTTGCACATTATCTTCCGCCTGCCGAAAATATGAATATTGTCCATTCGGTAACATTTAATTATAATTTATACATACATTCGCAACATTTCCTCAAGGAAACCAAGTCAAGTTGAAAGGAGTATAAAAATGAAACGGATTTTCTGCCTATTGCTCGCGCTTGTCCTTGTCGCCGCCCTGTTCACCGGCTGCGCAAAGACGGACGAACCCACCCCCACGCCCGACAGCGGCGCTCAGCAGACCCCGGACGCTGCGGTAGATACCCCCGACACTCCCGACTCCACCCCGGAACCAGTAGACTATCTTTTCGCTCCGGGCAACTACGCCACCGATGAAAGCGGCTGGCCCACCGAATTTTATGCTTATGACACCCCCTTCTGCCTCACCGATGAAATCCTCACCTACTGGACCGTCAACTGGACTCCCCAGATACTCCCCGCCGAGGGCATGGACGGTATTGACTTCTGCATAGCCGAGCAGGAGGCCACCGGCGTAAACATCGAATACATTGTTGTTTCCTCCGAGACCCGCTATGAAAACTTCTCTGTCCTTCTCGCCGCCGACACTCTGCCCGACCTTATGAACCAGGCCGACATCTTCTATCCCGGCACCGAGATAGACGCCATCGAGCAGGGCTACTTTGTCAATATCTACGACTACAAGGAATACTGCCCCAACTACATCTACTATATCCTCTCCAATATGGACAGAGACAAGAACCTCTACGACCAGTGCTTCCTTGACAACACCCACATATCCAAGTTCCTTGGTCTGAACAACGAGGGCGGCCTTGACGCCACCATCATCGCTGTTCGCGCCGACTGGCTGGATAAGCTGGGCATCAACAAGGACGACATCGACACCATCGACGAATACACCACCGTTGCCCGGCTCATGCGCACCGAGCTCGGCGCAACCTATCCCATCGCTCTCATTTCCGACTGCCTCGACTCCGGCAGTTACCTTGGCTGCTACGATACCTATACCACCCTCACCTCCACCTATATCAACGCCTTCCCCTCTCCCCACGTGGAGAACGGCGAGGTCTCTTTCTACTTCAGCGACGACAATGCCAGAGCTTTCGTTGACCAGCTGAGCAAGTGGGTCGCCGACGGCCTCATCACCCCCAACTGGCTCAACAACACCGACGGCGAGACCAACGTTACCAGCGGTCTTGTCGGTATCTGCTCTATGCCCGTAAGCACTCTGAGCTATTACGAGGGCATCACCCCCGACCCCGACTGCCGCTGGGAAGTTCTCAAGAAGCCCAGCCTCTATGAGGGTCAGGTGCATCACCTCGGCATCAACAGAGGCCTTTGCAACGGCTACGGCAGAACCCAGATAAGCGCCACCTGCGAAAACATTCCTCTTGCCGTTACCTGGTGCGACTGGCGCTACAGCCCCGAGGGTTCCGTTCTCTCTGCATGGGGCGTAGAGGGTCGCCTGTGGGAATATGACGCAAACGGCAAGCGCGTTGCTACCGAGTGGGCATACAACAACCCCGACGGTCAGATCTTCGGCTTCCTTATGTGCACCTATTCCACCAACTTCCTCGCTGAGCACGGTCTTGGCGACGCAGCCGCTCCCTACAGCTATCCCGGCGGTGAGAAAGCCATTGAATACTTCGACTACTGGTATCAGGTAGAGTACGATGGCGCTTACGAATGGCCCAAGGGTGTTTCTCTCACGGAAGAGCAGTCCGCTGACTTCATGATGTACGCCGATATCGACACCTTCATCTGCGAGAACATTCTGGCCTTTGTCAGCGGCGTAAAGCCCATGAGCGAGTGGGACGCCTACGTGGCAGAGCTCTCCAAAATGGGTCTTGAAGATGCCGAGGCCATATATCAGGAAGCATACGATGCCTACCTGCAGCGAGCTGCCGACAGAGGTGTCTAAAGCGGTAACCCTTTATTATATTTAAATCGCGTAACAGCAATGCTTTTCTCCTGTTCCACTCATATCAGAACTTTAAACGCAACTTTCCGATATTCTCCCTCGCTTGGGCGTGGAAGTTGCGCCGTCTCCACGCCCCCTTTACGGGTCGCCCTCACCGGCGGCCCGTAAATTTTTCGTAACAATCGAAAGATAAGCATTTACTATTACTTCCTTTTGTTTTATAATAAGCTCATAACTATACCTATTTTCTGCACCATGAAAGGAGCGTTATCAATGTTCGAACTCAAGCCCATAAGCGAAAGAGTGCAGCGCATGCGCGCCCGCTACCGCGACACCATGCCCAGCATCTGCATAGCCCGCTACCGCCTTGTGACCGAGTTCTATCAGCAGAACATGTCCCTGACCGGCGTGCTCAAGCGTGCCTATGCCATGAAGCACATTTTTGAGAATATCCCCGTCCGCATAGACGAGGGCGACATCATCGTTGGCGCTCAGGGCGCGGTTTACCGCTCCGCCGCCATCTATCCCGAATACGACCTTACCTCCCTTCCCCAGGAAATAATGAGCGGCAATATCACCAGCCGCAAGTACGACCCCTACACCATCTCCAAGGAGGACGGCGACTACATTCTCGCCACCGCCGATTTCTGGCGTCAGGAGAGCATGGGCGCCAAGATGCGCCACTATCTGCTGGACGGCTTTGTTGAACACGACGGCAGCGGCACCACCACCCACTCCGCCCTTTGGGGCAATTCCGGCCCCGTAGGCCATTTCTGCACCAATTACCGCGCCGCTCTCCACAAGGGCTTCGGCGCCATCATGGCCGAGGCCAGGGCAAAGATGGCTCAGATGGAGGACGAGGGCATCTACGGCAGCGAGATAGACAAATACTACTTCTATAAGTCCATCGCCATCGTCAGCGAGGGCATGATAACCCTCACCAAGCGCTACGCCGCCGAAGCAAAGCGTCAGGCCGATGAATGCACCGACGCAGCCCGCAAGGCCGAGCTGGAAATGATAGCCGAGAGCCTTGACCGCATTATGGAAAAGCCCTGCGAAACCTTCCTCGACGCAGTCCAGTGCCTGTATATGTACGAAAACTGCCTCGCTCTCGAGGGCAATATGCACGGCATGAGCATGGGTCGAATCGACCAGTACCTTGGCGAATACTACGACCGCGACATCGCAAACGGCGTTATCACTCCCGAGTACGCTCAGGAGATAATGGACACCTTCTTCCTGAAGATCGCCGAAATGAATAAATTCTGGGGCGACGGCGGCGAAGCCGGTCAGCCCGGTTACACCAGCGGCCAGCTTATGACCCTCGGCGGCGTCGATCCCAAGACCGGCGAGGACGCCACCAACGCCGTCACCTATATGATGCTCCAGTGCTCCGCCCGTCTGGTCCTCCACGATCCTCCGCAGGCACTGCGCGTCCACAAGGGCACTCCTCAGGAGCTTTGGGAAGCTGCCATCGCCACCACCCGCATCTGCGGCGGCGTGCCCTCCTTCGAAAGCGACGAGGTCATTGTCCCCGCACTCATGGACAGAGGCCTCTCCCTCGAGTCCGCCCGGGACTACTGCCTCATCGGCTGCGTAGAACCCGGCGGCACCGGCGACGAATGGCCCGCCTGCGGCGGCACCGGCGCAGCCTCCTACTGGAACATGGCAAACGCACTGTGGCTGGGCATCAACAACGGCTACAACCCCATGGGCGTAAGAAAATTCTCCGTTCAGACCAAGGGTCTCAACGAGAGTGTGGAGGAGTCCAAACAGGTCGGTCTGCCCACCGGCTACCTTTACGAGATGGAGACCTTCGAGGAAGTCCTCGAAGCCTACAAGAAGCAGACCGAGTTCTTCGTAAAGTGGCACGTATCCTGCACCAACAACTTCGAATATCTCGCCCGCAACATTATCCCCCTGCCCGTAGTTTCCGCAACCATGGAAGGCTGCATGGAAAAGGGCGCGGACGTTATGTGGGGCGGCGCAAAGTATAACTCCACCGGCATCGCCGGCGTAGGCATCGGCAACGTAGCCGACAGCCTGCAGATGATAAAGCACCTTTGCTTCGACACCAAAAAGTGCACCACCCGCGAGCTCTACGACGCTCTCATGGCAAACTGGGAGGGCTACGATGACCTGCACGCATACATAAAGAACGAGGCTCCCCATTACGGCAACGGCGACCCTGAGGTGGATAAGTGGGCGCGTTGGGCTTCCGACGTATTTGCTGAGGCCATCAACCGCTCCACCGGCCCCAGAGGCCGCTACAGCGCGGGTCTTTACCCCGTTACCACCAACGTAGGCTTCGGTATGCAGACCGCCGCCACCCCCGACGGCCGTAAGAAGGGCGAGCCCCTTGCCGACGGTATCTCCCCTGTTCAGCAGATGGATAAGAGCGGCCCCACCGGCGTGCTCCTCTCCGTGGGTCAGATAGACCACCGCAAGTTCCCCAACGGCACTCTGCTGAACATGAAGTTCAGCCCCTCCTGCTTCGAGGGCGCAAACTCCGTCGATAAGCTCATCGCCCTGCTCAAGACCTACTTCTTCCAGCTCAAGGGCATGGAGGTGCAGATAAACGT
>CAYYLZ010000097.1:0-5602 GCA_964472725.1 uncultured Oscillospiraceae bacterium | reverse complement strand
AGAATTGAGAATTGAGAATTGAGAATTGAGAATTGAGAATTGAGAATTGAGAATGTGGCGCTGTAAATCGCTGCAGCAAAGCTTTATCATGCTGAGGCTCTGCCGAAGCATCTCCGCAGTTATTGTAGATTGGCAGTTATCCTCCTGTGGAGACCCTTCGCTGTGCTCAGGGTGACATATTCTTTACATTTTGTTGTTTTATCGTTTTTGCGGTTGTAAGTCTTACAGACGGCGACTTGAGGGCAAGCCGCCCTACCTGTACGAATTTTTATACCAGCGCTTTTTTCAATTCGCTGATGAATTCCGGGGTAGTGCCGCAGCAGCCGCCGAGATAGTCCGCGCCTGCGTCACGGAGGGCGAGAGCAGCGGCGGCGAAGTCGGTGGGGCTCATGGCGTAATTGCCGCGGCTGTCGGGCATACCGGCGTTGGCCTTGGCAATAATGGGTTTATCGGTGGCGGCGCGGAATTCTTTGACGAGGGGCAGTGCCTCCACGGGGCCGAGGGAGCAGTTGAGACCCACCGCGTCGGCGATGTCCTCCATGGCCTTTACCGCGTCGGCGGGGGAAGCGCCGGTGATGGTCTTGCCTGCCCGGGCAAAGGTAAATGTGGCGAAAAGGGGCAGACCCGAGGCGGCTTTCAGTTCCTCGGCGGCTATGCGTGCCTCCCGCAGATCTGCCATAGTCTCGATATAGACCATATCGGCTCCGGCGTTTTTTGCGGCATTGCCCAGGGCGCGGAAAATTGTGCGTGCCTCTTCCTCGCTCAGGTCGCCGTAAGGCTCGATGAACTCACCGAGAGGGCCTACGTCCAGCGCTGCCTTTATGTCGCCTGCCCTGCGGGCGTTGGCGACGGCGGCGGTAACCAGTTCTTCAAGGTCGTAGCCGCCTGCCTTGGCTCGGCGGCTGTTGCAGGTGAAGGTGTTGGTGCAGAGAATTTCGCTGCCCGCCTCCACATACTTGCGGTGAATGGCGGTGATGACCTCGGGAGCGGTGAGGTTGAGGGTTTCGGCGTATTTGGGTACCTCGGGTACGGTTGCCTGTATCATGGTGCCCATTGCACCGTCGAGAATTATCATGGTGATACCTCCTGTAATGAAGCCTTTGCTTCAATTCATGGATAAAGTCCAATTCATGGCGCTTGCCGCCAATTTATGCACCGCAAGGTGCAATTCATTTTTGCAGAGTACCACATATTTGTCATTGCGAGGAGCGGAGCGACGTGGCAATCCCCCGGTTGAATGGGTTGTAGTAATGATTTGCTTGCGTCTATGTGGGGGATTCTTCGGGCTGCGCCCTCTGAATGACATGTGTTTTTACACTTTTCCTATTGTCGTCAATCGCAGGCGAAGAAGAACAGGCGCTTTTCCTTGACGGGCTTGCCGGTGATGCGCCTGAGGGCTTCGGCGTAGGCCGACAGCTGACCCTCGTATTCCTCGGCGCGGGCGGCACGGGTGGCGGCGGTGACACGGTCGCTCTTGAAGTCAACCAGCACGATGCCGTCCTCTTCCTCGAAGAAAAGGTCTATAACGCCCTGCAGGAGGACATCGCCCTCACCTCGGCCGTAGACCAGCTGGGCGGGGAGCAGGACGGAAAATTTGAATTCACGGTTGATGTTTTTGGCGGCGAGCGCGCGCTTGCCCAGCTGAGAATTGAAGAAATTCATAAGCTTTTTGGGGTCGATGCTTGCCGCCTGCTCCTTTGTGAGCAGGCGCATGGTCTCCATGCGCTCTATTTCCCCGGAAATTTCGGCAAGAGAGCCGCTGCGATCAAAGTCGATAAGCTGCATTGCCATGTGGATAGCCGTGCCCTTTTCAGCGGCGGTCATGCCCTTTTCCTCGGCGGCAAAGACGGGGCGGCGCAGGTAATCGCGGCGCTCGCTGCTGACGGGGGCTATCTCCGCCGCGTCCTCGGCGGCTTCGGCGGAGCGGAAGCCCTGCTTGAGAGCGGTGGCGGTGACCTTTGAGGGCAGTCCCTCGGAGTTTCCGGCGGGCCTCCACTGAATGGAGGCGCGCAGCTGGGCTTCAAGGCCGTCGTCCTTGGCCTCGTCGGCGGTGTCATCGTCAGCAGGGGCGGCGGTATGCTTTGTGCCGGTGGGAGTGAGAATGGAATAATCAAAATCGGGGTCACAGAGCATGGCTGAAAGCAGCCAGTCGCCCATGTTGCTGCAGCCCTCCAGAGCGTTGGGGTCGGGCGGGTCGGTAAGACCCAGCTGCAGCTTGGCTATATGCTCCTCCGCGTCCTTCACGGAGCACAGGCACACCAGCTTTTCACGGGGACGGGTCATGGCAACGTAGAGCACGCGCATTTCCTCGGAAAGGGTCTCGCCGGTGATACGGGCGGCAACGGCGGTGCGGGCCACGGTGGGGTATTCTATGCCACGGGCGGTGTTGATGAACTTGGGTCCCGCGCCAAGGTCCCGGTGGATAAGCAGGGGCTTGCGGGTGTCCTGCATATTGAAGCGGTGAGCAAGGTCACACAGCAGCACCACGGGGAACTCAAGACCCTTGGAGCCGTGTATGCTCATTATGGCAACTCCGTCCTCGGCGCTTTTGGTAAGCTTGGGCGGCTCGGCGGAGTCAACCCGCTGCAGGAAGCCGTAAAGACCACGGCAGCCCGCGCTCTCGCAGGAGCGGGCGTAGGTCTGCACCATGTAAAGGCGCTCCGCGGCGCCCACGCTGCGGGCTTCGGCGATGGCGGGCAGTCCCGTTTTCGCCAGCACGGCGCTGATAAGGCTGTCGGCAGGCAATCCCGCCGCCAGTTGACGCAGCTCGTCAAGGTCGCTGAGGAAGGAAGCGCACTTTTCGTCCTCCTTCGCCCGTGCCTTCAGCGCGGCATAGAAGTCGCCGGGTGCGGCGGCTCGGATATGGGCAAGCTCGTCGGCGGTGAAGCGCCATACGGGGCTGCGCAGGGCTGCGATGAGGGGTATATCCTGAATGGGATTGTCGATAACGCGAAGAATGGAAAGCAGGCAGCTGTTCTCAAAGCCGTCGAAGAGGCCGGAGGTGCCGCCCGCCACGCTGGCGGGTATGTTTTGCGCTTCAAGGGCGGCAACGAAGGCGGCCGCTCTGCCGCCGGGTGAGCGCAGGAGAATGGCGCAGTCGGAGCTGCGCAGGGGTCTGCCGTTTATTTCGATGCCCGAGTCAAGCAGGCTGCGTATATAGCTTGCCGCGCATTTGGCTTCGTATTCTATTCTGTCCTCGCCCTCGGGAGTTTCGCAGAGGCATATTTCAACAGGCTCGTCGAAAACGCCGGGATCGGTGCGTCCGGCTATCATGGCCTCGTCCGCGCCGTAGCTCATTTCGCCCAGCTGCCGGCTCATAATGCGGGAAAATACCTTGTTGACGGCGTCCAAAATCTCCGGGCGGGAGCGGAAATTCTCCGCCATGCGGATACGGGTGGCTTCCCCTGCGGGGGCGGGGTGTTCGGTAAAGGCAGAGTATTTTTCAAGGAAAATGGTGGGGTCGGCAAGGCGGAAGCGGTAAATGGACTGCTTTACGTCGCCAACCATGGTTATATTTTGACCGTTTTGGGAAACGGCGGCGAAAATCATCTCCTGTACGCGGTTTACGTCCTGGTATTCGTCCACCAGTATCTCCGCGAAGCGCTGGGAAACTTCCTCGGCGCGGGCGGTGGGCAGGCCGGTTTCCGGGTCGGAGAGGATAGCCAGCGAAAGGTGCTCAAGGTCGTTGAAATCCAGCGCGCCCCGGCGCTTTTTTGCCTGGTTGTAATCGTGGCTCAGCTCCTGCACCAGCGAGTAGAGCGCGTCGATGACGGGCTTTATCTGCGCCATATCCGCCATCAGGTCGGCGCTTGATACGGAAAAGCTGTCGCTCAAATCCTCCATGGCGCTCTTGCAGCTCTTGCGGGTCTGCTGCAGACCCATGATGAAGGGGTCGTCGCCGCGTCCGCGCACTGCGCCCATTCTCGGGAAATCCACCGCGCCGAAAAGTCCCGCCTCGTCCCAGCCCTTGTCGATGGCCGCGGCGAAGGAGGAGAGGCTGTCCACGGTGGTCTGCCATGAGGTGAGATAGGATTTTTTTGTGTCGGGGTCGTTTTCCACGTCCGCGAGAGCATCTTCCATGCGGCTCTGCCAGTAGCGCAGCTTCCGCTTCGCCCGCTCCATCAGCAGCGCGCCCCAGGGAGTGCTGCTCACGTCGGCGGCGGGGTCGATTTCCATGGCGAGCTGGCTCTGTATCCACTTTTCGGGATAGGGGTGGCTCTGCAGGGCGGAGTAGGTTTCCAGGACGATTTCCGTAAGGCGGGAGTCATCGCGGCCTGCGCCCATCATGTCGGCAAGGGCGAGAAAGGCCGCATCGCCCTCGGGATATTTGCGTTCCAGCAGCTCGTCGAGGGTTTCACGCAGCAGCGCTGAGGCTTCCGATTCCTCCATCTGGCGGAAATCCGGGCGCACGCCCACCGCGTGGGCGCTTTCACGGATAATGTCGGAGCAGAAAGCGTGAATGGTGTTTATCCGCGCCCGATAGATGAGGGCGGACTGACGGCGCATACGGCGGTCGGCGGGATTTTCCGCAAGGCGTGCCGATATGGCCGAGGAAAGGCGGCTTCGCAGTTCGGCGGCTGCGGCGCGGGTATAGGTTATGACCAGAAAGCGGTCAACGTCCGTTCCCTGTTCGATGAGGCTCATAAGGCGCTCGATGAGCACGCGGGTCTTGCCCGAGCCTGCGCCGGCGGATATAAGCAGGGCACTGCCCCGATGATCTATGGCAGCCTTTTGCATGGGCGTGAATTCCATTGCCATTGTGCCGCCTCCTTTGCGTTAATAATTGAGAATTGAGAATTGAGAATTGAGAATTGAGAATTGAGAATTGAGAATTGATGGGGTGCGTGCGATTTAATTGGATTGTTTACTTATACAACAAACCACCGTTTACCGTCATTCCGAGCATAGCGAGGAATCTCCCGGTTGAATGGTTTGCGGTAACGACAGCGACGCGTTTTATCGTGGGGATTCTTCGGGCTGCGCCCTCTGAATGACGCAAGAACAAAACACGCATCTGTAGGGCGGCTTGCCTTCAAGCCGCCGCGGCGGGGTGTGGGCACCCCGCCCTACCCGCAGTAATTTTATTACCAATCTATAATCGGTGCGGCGCGTTGTTTTATGCGCTGCGTATTATCGCCTTTGCGAGTATACATATTATATACAATTTTCCCCCGAGCGGGGGGAAAAGTCAACCTTTATTTATAAATAATGCGCGGCGGAAAAGATTTGATTAATTTGACTTGATTTAACGTGGATTTTACAAAAATCACATTTTCCTCAAACCTTGCACCTATATAAATACTGCGGATTTCAATGATTCTATATGAAAAATAGGGTGCGGGCGGGGCCCGCGCCAAGTGAAAAAATGGAGGATTACAAATGGATCTGTTTGACGTACTTACTCTGATAGGCGGTCTTTGCCTGTTCCTTTTCGGTATGAACCTGATGGGTGCCGCGTTGGAAAAGCGCGCGGGTCATAGTCTTACCACCATTCTCAGTCGCCTTACCAGCGGCAAGATGGCGGGCTTCCTCACCGGTCTTGGCGTAACCGCTATAATTCAGTCCTCTTCCGCAACTACCGTTATGGTGGTCGGCTTCGTTA
>CAYYLZ010000096.1:0-5630 GCA_964472725.1 uncultured Oscillospiraceae bacterium | reverse complement strand
CGGTACATGGTGGGAGGCGCGCAGAAGGTGGTGATGTTGTACTTGGCGAACATGGGGAGGATATCCTCGGAGCTGAAGCGGTCGAAGTCGTATACGAAGGTGGCCGCCTCACAGAGCCACTGACCGTAGAGCTTACCCCACAGAGCCTTGCCCCAGCCGGTGTCGGAGATGGTGAAGTGCAGGCCATCGGGGTCAACATTGTGCCAGTACTTTGCGGTGATGTAGTGACCGAGGGGATACTTGTGGGAGTGAGCCGCGATGTGGGGATAGCCGGTGGTGCCGGAGGTGAAGAGCATGAGCATGGGCTCGTCGCCGCAGGCGGTGGTGGAGGTGCGCTCGTATACGTCGCTGCAAAGAGCCATCTCGCTGTTGAAGTCGTACCAGCCGTCCTTCTTGCCGCCCACGAGAACCTTTATCATGTCGGGGAAACCTTTGGCTGCAAGCTCGGCCTGGTTTGCAACGTCGCCGTCGGCGGTGCAGACGACGGCCTTTATCTCACCGGCTCTGTAACGGTATTCAAAGTCGTGCTCAACCAGCTGGTTGGTGGCGGGAATGATGATAGCGCCCATCTTGTGCAGAGCCACGGTAGCGAACCAGAACTGATAGTGGCGCTTGAGCACCAGCATAACGCGGTCGCCCCTCTTGATGCCAAGGGATTCGAAATAGTTGGCGGTCATGTTGGAATACTTCTTGATATCGGCGAAGGTGAAGCGGTATTCCTTCTTGTCATTGCCGACCCAGACCATAGCGGTCTTCTGGGGGCTCTTCTGAGCCAGCTTGTCAACGCAGTCAAAGCCAAAGTTGAAGCGGTCGGCATTCTTGAAGCGGATATCCTGCAGTACGCCGCCCTCGTCCACATCGCACTCCACGAAGTTGTCGGCCACGGTGGACTGACGCAGCTGGGTCATTACCTCCTCGGTGGGAGCTTGCTCCATCTTGAACTTGAAGTCGCTGTCTCTGGGTTCAAGTACGATTGCATAAAGCTCACAGGGCTTGCCGTCCAAGGCCTTGAGAGCGTGGGGCGCGGAGCTGTTGTAATAGATGGTGTCGCCCTCGGTGAGGATCTCCACGCGCTCGTTTATCTGAATCATCAGCTTGCCCTTGATGACGATGTCTATCTCCTGACCGGCGTGGGAGGAGAAGACCATCTCGGCGCCGGGAACATAGGGAACCTTTACCCAGAAGGGCTCGGCGGACTTGTTCTTGAAGGAGGGCGCCAGGTTGTGGTAATCAAAACCGACCTTTCTGGCTATGGGCAGACCCTCGCCCTTGCGGGTGACGGTGTAAAGGGACAGGTTGGGGCTGCTGCCTTCCAGCAGGTCCTTTATCTCGACGCCGAAAGCGGCGGCGCATTTGTATATGAAGGTGAAGCCGAAGTCCTTGACGCCCTGCTCGAGTATATTGTATTCCTCAACAGAGACCTCGGTCTTTTCTGCCATCTGCTCCACGGTAAAACCGGAGATTTCACGCAGTTCCTTTATTCTGGCGGCTACTTCTCTAAGCTGATTTTCCATGTTTTTTAACTCCCTTCAGATTTTTAAGCAAGCTATTGTTCGGGACAAAAACAAAAATCCGTCCCAAGTATACTAAATACTTGAGACGGATATGATCCGCGGTACCACTCAAATTGCGTCCAAAAGGACGCCACCTCATCAGGCTCTAACAAGCCCTTTGCCGTAACGCCGCAAACTCGCGGGGAACGCCTCAATAAACTTCGGATTCCCGGCTCGGAAGTGATGTGCATTGGGAAGCTTCGTCATTGGCTCGCAGCAACCGCCAACTCTCTGCAGACTCTTCGTCCCTGCCGTCTTCGTCATTGCCTTTAAACAATATTGCTTTTTGATGTAACTGATTAAATCACAAAAGTGCGGCTTTGTCAACAACTTTTTTGAAAAATTTTTCACGTAGGCGAAAAACTGAAATGTTGTCACCCTGAGCCTGCGAAGGGTCTCCGCAGCGGGATAATTGCCTGTCTTACGTTAGTGCGGAGATGCTTCGGCAAAGCCTCAGCATGACATGGTTTTGGTGCGGTGTATGGCGGCAGGGTGAAGGTGCCCCGCCCTACGATGTGAATGTTGAGTTTGTGAATGCTGTTCGTTGCCGTGGCTCATTTGCCTACGCAGAAACGTTCGAAAATTCTTGCGGTGATGTCCTCGCGGATAGCTCGACCGGTTATTTCGCCGATGGCGGTCATGGCTTCCTCTACGTCGGTGAGCACCGCGTCGGGGGTGAGACCCATAGCCAGCGCATCCTTAGCGCGAACTACGCCCTCAAGGGCGCGGCGCAGCGCCTGAGCCTGACGCTCGTTGGTTATCATTTCGCCTGCGGGAACGGGTGCGTTATCCTTGAATATTGCAGCTACAGCCTCTTCGAGCACATCGAGGCCCTCGCCCAGCTTGGCGCTTACGGTGCAGACGGTGCCGAATGAGGAGAGGCGAGATTCGTCCTCGGGAGAGAGGGCGCGTCCCAAATCATTTTTATTTACAACTGCGATTGCGTGCTTTGCGGCCTTTGCGCCCTCTATAACAGCCTCGTCGTCGGCGCAGAGAGGCTTGGAACCATCGAAGAGGGCGAATACCAGCTCGGCGTTCTCGGCGGCGGCGCGGGCGCGTTCAACGCCCAGCTGCTCGACTACATCAGCCGTGTCGCGCAGGCCTGCCGTGTCGGCAAGGCGGAGCATAATGCCGCCCAGCATCAGCTTTTCCTCAATGGTGTCGCGGGTAGTGCCGGGAATATCGGTAACGATGGCGCGGTCGTAGCCCAGCAGTGCGTTGAGCAGGGAGGATTTGCCCGCGTTGGGGCGGCCGATAATGGCGCAGCGTACACCCTCGCGGACAACACGGCCGCGCTCAAAGGTTTTCAGCAGCTTGTTTATGTCGGAGGCAGTGCCGGTAAGGGTGTTGATGACGTTTTCTGCCTCGAAAGGCTCAATTTCCTCATCGGGATAGTCGATGACCGCGTGAAAATGGCTCATAATGTCGGTAAGCTCGGAGTAGATGGTGTCCATTTTGCCGCTCATTGCGCCGCCCAGCTGGGCAGCGGCATTGCGCATCATTTCCTCGGTTTCCGCGTCAATAAGGTCGATTACAGCCTCGGACTGGGCAAGGTCAAGCTTGCCGTTAAGGAACGCCCGCTTGGTGAATTCGCCTCGGGTAGCCTGACGAGCGCCTGCAGCAAAAAGACCGCGCAGACCCGCTGTGAGAACGGTGGGGGAGCCGTGGCACTGAAGCTCCACGGTGTTTTCGCCGGTATAGCTGTGAGGGGCTCGGCAGAATACGGCGACGCACTGGTCGATGATCTCGCCGTTTTCGCCGTAAAAGGCACCGTTTATCATTTTGCGGGGGGCGCATTGGTCAAGAGCCTTGCCGTTATCGGGCTTAAAGACCCTGGCGGCAATTTCGATGGCGTCGTCGCCGCTCATTCTGAGTATGCCAATGGCGCTGCGGCCCATGAGGGTGGAAACAGCTGCGATGGTATCGGACATGGTTATTCCTCCAAAATCATATCAACCGGCGAAGCACCGGTATTTTTGAAAGCAGCCACGCGAAAACAGTGGTTGCGATAGATGCGAAAAGAAACTGGGTAACAACGGTAACTGCGGGGGTGAAAGCTGCAGTGGGCAGCTTGAAGTATGCGTCTATAAACAGGGGGTGGGAAAGGTAAACGCCGTAGGATATTCCCGCCAGCGCCGACCATAGCCGCCTGCCGGGCAGCTTATCGTTCAGCTCCCGCGCCAGCAGGAACAGAGCGCCCGCGCAGAGGTAATGGGAGATGGAGTAGCCCTCGGTGAACATCACCCGTATCTGCTGGGGCGAGGAAATGAAGTAGTTGCCGAAAATGTTCACGGCAAGACCCAGCACGCCCAAAGCGTAAATGATGCCCTTTTGTTTGCGGGAAAATTCCCATGTGCCGAGAATGTAGCCCACAAGGAAATAACCCACGTAGCCCTCCACAAGGGCAAGGAACGGTGATATGGTAACGGCGGTCTGCACCGTGTTGATGAAGCGGAAAACAGTGGGCTGCAGCAGGACTATGAAAAGGAATATCAGCAGCTCGCCCCTGCTGCAGGAGTCAACGATTTTCTTGATAAATGGGGCAAGCAGGTAAAGGGCAAGTATCTGATAAACGTACCAAAGGTGGTATTTGCTGCCCGTGCGCAGCAGCTCACGGAAGAAGAGCAGTATATCCGGAGCGGTGCCGCTTGAAAGGCAGGTGAGCAGGAAATATATCACGTCCCAGCAGATGAAGGGAACAAGGATTTTGATGAATCTCTTTTTGTAAAATGACTTTATGTCGAGGGTGCGGCTGTCGGAGAGTGCCAGCAGACCGCTTATCATGAAGAATATGGGCACGCCCATGCGGCCTATGCCGTTTATGACGCTGCACAGCCACCATGTGCGTGTGGCGAAAATATCCTCACTGCCCACGTAGCCCGTGACGCAGTGGAGGGCGATGACCATATACATTGCACAGCTTCGCAGCAGGTCGATGTAGCCCCGCTTTTTTCTCTCTTCCATGGCGGCGCTCCTTTCCGTATGGTAACTAACAGTATAATACCAAGTGGCATCGGGGTCAACTTTAACCGAAGGAAAACAGCCTGAGAAACGTGTTCTCAGGCTGTTTGAAGTCAGTTTGGATCATTCTTGGGGAGCGCCAAAGGGAGGAGCGGGCATGGGCTTGAAAAGATTTTCTGCCTTCTTGCCTGCTTCTTCAACGGTCCACTGAGCGCCGTCGGCAAACATTGCGCCGGCGATGGTGGGAATGCTGTAGCGGCCGATGAACTTGCCCATGGTCATGAATACCTGACCGGTAACGTCGGCAGCCTCATCGCCTGCCAGCCATGCGATGAAGTCAGCGAAGTTCTCGGGAGCCTCGGTGCCGTCGTAGCTGATCTCGGGAGCGCCGCCGATGGTGTTGGTCTCTTCCTTTTCCATGTTGTTGTAGATCTCCATGTCAACGGAAGCGCGGGTCTTTGCGGCGGGAGCGAAGGTGTTGGCGGTGATGCCGTATTCCTGCAGCTCTGCAGCCAGACCCCAGGTCATGCCGACAACGCCGGCGTTGGAAGCGCAGTACTCGCACTGGCGGAGGGTGCCGCCGGTCCATGCGGGAGAAGCGCAGTTGATGATACGACCCCACTTCTGGTCGATCATGTGCTGAACGGCGTGGCGGATAACGTAGAAGTAGCCGGTGGGCTTAACGGTGTTTACGCGGTCCCACATGCTCTTGGGCATCTTCTCAACGGGGCTGAAGCCGAAGGCTGCGGCGATGTTGACAACGATGTCGATGTGACCCCACTTCTCGATAGCGGCGTCAACCAGCTTCTTGCCGGTCTCAAACTCGGAAATGTCTCCGTAAACGGCAATGGCCTCGCCGCCTGCTGCGATAATATCGGCAGCGGTGCGCTCGGCGTCACCGTAGTACTTGGGGTACTCCTGCAGAGCCCATTCCTGCATTTCCTTGCTTATCTTGCTGAACTTTTCTTCGTCGATGGGAATAACGCCGTCCCAGGGGGCGCGATTGTTGGTTACGACCTTGCAGCCCTGTGCGGCCAGAGCCTTTGCTACTGCTCTGCCAATGCCCTGGCCGGAGCCGGTGACAATGGCGACTTTACCCTTCAGATAATCTCCCAT
>CAYYLZ010000095.1:0-5828 GCA_964472725.1 uncultured Oscillospiraceae bacterium | reverse complement strand
CTCTATGCCCGCAGTTCGCTATTCAGAATACTTCTTCTGTTTGTACTGATGGCTGTGGCTGAGTTTACGCTGTTCTATTTTTCTGTTGAACGCTGCTTGGCTTCCGATATCGTTGGAATTGAGCGCATGATAAGCAAAAGCTATATTGGTCCGATAATGGGCGCAGTTTTCCTTATAATGAGCGCACAGCTTTCCTCGATTGGCTGCGAGTACGGCAGTAAGCAGAGCTATACGCTGCGCCGCCTTTCTGTAAGCGAAGGGGCAATATTCGGCTGGCAAGCATTATTCAATGCGCTTATGTACTTCTTGCTTTGGGGAGTGCAGTTGGGGCTTGCTCTCATAATGTGTTATTACGGCGTGGAAAAAATAGGTTCATCAGCAAGCAATCAGGCCGTTTTCCTTGCTTTCTACAGAAACGATTTTCTCCATAGTCTGCTGCCGCTGGCAGAGTGGAGCCGCTATCTGCGCAACATTGTCCTTATAATCGCGCTCGGTCTGGCATCTGCACTGTTTGCCTATAATCAGCGCCGCAAAAAGCTTGGACTTGCCATGATATTCATGCTGCCTCTTACCGCGTTGCCCTTTGCCGGAAGCACGGGAAATCTTGAGACAGACGTAGTGCAGATATTGGCAAGCGTCTGTGTGATCATGTGGAGTATTTACAAGGTGTATTCAAAGGAGGGGGCTGCTGAAAATGAAGAAACCTGATTTTTACCGTTATGCTCCCTTGGGCATGAACCTTACACCACTGAAGCAGACTCTTATTTGGGGCGGCATAGCCTCGGTGTTTTGGAGTTTCTCCTTTGTTGCTAAACTTACGAACTCCTACAACAACCTTTTCAGAACCGTACGAGATCAGCGAGTGCTGCGTGAGGGTGCGATAATGCCCGATTTTGTCGAGC
This sequence comes from uncultured Oscillospiraceae bacterium, assembly GCA_964472725.1. Lineage (GTDB taxonomy): Bacteria > Bacillota > Clostridia > Oscillospirales > Oscillospiraceae > RGIG6375. The sequence goes on along the minus strand of CAYYLZ010000095.1, from coordinate 4,926 downwards.
TTATGCACTACAGCCTAATTGGTTTTCTGGTGCTGGCCGCAGCAATGGCTGTCATCTGCGTTTATAACTACGCATACCACAGGCAGGGTAGCAAGAGCATATACCTTATGCGCAGGCTGCCTGACCGCTTGGAGCTGCATAAGCGCTGCCTTACGCTGCCGCTTATATCCATACTGCTTTGCACCGTGGCAGCACTTATATTGCTCTGCATCTATTATTGGATCTACATGGCTGTCACCCCGGAACAGTGTCTTACCCCGGGTCAGTGGCAGAAAATATGGAGGATTTTAGTGTGAAAATCACACTAAAACGATTTTAAAGCCCATCACCTCGTCCTTCGGACAACCGGTAATGATGGCTAAAATCCTCCATACGTGGGGATTAAATGAATATTTGTGCGGTTATGCCGCATGGAGGATTATTATGATAGAAATCAAAAACCTTGTTAAATCATATAACGGCAAAAAAGCGCTGAAGGGTATAGACCTCAGCCTGCCCCGTGGCGAAATAGTCGGTCTCTTCGGCGAAAACGGCGCCGGTAAGACCACTCTTATGAAATGTATTCTCGGATTTCTTAACTATAAGGGCGAGATAACTCTTGATGGCAACCCAATCACAAGAAACAATATCGCGCTCCTTTCTTTTGCGACAAGCGAGCATTCCTTTATCCCTAATCTCACCGCGCAGGGACACAAAGAATTCTATAAAGAACACTTTCCAAAGTTCTCCGAAAAACGTTTCTCCGGACTTATGGAATTCTTCGATCTGCCGATGCACAAGCCCATACGCACGTTTTCGACCGGTCAGAAGAACCAGTTCGAGGTCATAATGGCACTTTGTCAGGGCGCGGACTATATCATCATGGATGAACCCTTTGCCGGCAACGACATTTTCAACCGCGAGGATTTCTATAAGGTACTGCTGGGCATACTTGAACCCAACGAAACCGTACTGCTTTCAACGCATCTCATTGAAGAGGTTTCGGAGTTTATCGGCCGAGCGGTTCTTATTCGGAAGGGTGAAATAGTCGGCGATATTACAACGCTTGAGCTTGAAGAACAGGGAAAGGATTTGATGAGCTACATCAAGGAGACCTACAGCTATCGCGCAGACCGCGTCAGCAAGGCTCTTGACGAACTGAGCGGCAAGGAGGAATGACAATGCGCAAAGCCTTAGCAATACTTATTGTTCTCGTTATTCTCTGCACCTCGGGCGTTATCGCTGCCCATGCCGTTGTCAATACTCAGCGGGATCAGGTGGTTATAAGCGAAAACGTAATATACGGTGATAAGCTTGCCGCAGATGGTCTTAACATCGTCAGAAAAGCCACATGGGACGAAAGACTGCACTGGAAAACCGATTATAATATCTCCGCCGAAAACAAATATCGCACGGATTTTCGCTTCACCCAGGAGCGTGAATATGAAAGAAGTATACATTATACGCAGAGTGGTGTAAGTCTTGGTTTATCTGTCGGCTCCGGTATGGGTTCCTCTCACGAAATAACCCGCGAGGATATTACTCGCCTTTGCAGCGGCTATGAGGATATTTGCCTCGACGTTATGGAGACTGCGCCTGCAGGCGAGGAGTACACCGCACAGGTACGTATAGCAGATTATCTTGATATTTATCCAATACAGGTCTATGTTGGCATGTCGGAGCTGTTCTACTTGGCCGAGATGGACAGCGGCAGGTCTTATTTAAATAATTTGGATACCGATAGCTATACCGAACTAAATAATGCTATACGTGACTATTTCAGTTTTCCGGTGCATGATGGCGATTTGCTGGAGGTCAGGGTTTATAAAAACGAGGCGGGTATGGTTACCGAACTGTCTGTGGGCACTTGGGAATATACAACGGAGTTCCGCACATTATCCGCAGTCACTCCCAATGGTGCATATTTCGCTTTCGATTGCGGCGAGGACATTGATTTCAGCAACTCGAAAGATGGCTGCGGAATTTACTGTCTGCCTTCCGGCGCAAGCCTTGTGTATGAAGGTGTAACATACCCTACAGTGGATATTGACGGCCTCGATATGGTATATCCTTTGGACGAGAGCACAATAGTAGAGAATATGTTCTACGACGAAGAGCGCGATGTAATTACGCTCGTTACCGTGGAAAACGATAAGTTCATGTTCACCGTAATTGACGCTAACACAATGGAAACACTTCAGCGCATTGAAATCGATGAACGTGAGGAAGATGGCGGAGTATGGCAGGTATCCATTGAAGAGGACTTCTTTGTTATCTATCTCAGCGGAAAGCGCCTTGCCGTACTTGAGATTCACGAAAATGATGAATATACTCTCGAATTTGTCGCAGACTTCATGTCCGACTCCCAAAATGAACTGTTTTGGTATAATTCAAATAGTGCAAAGGCATACGATGGTGAGCGGCTTGCAATTAGCTGGAGCAGGGAAATAGAGGACTCGCCCTATTCAGATTGCGGCTTCTATATTGCTGTATACGATAAAACCGGCCTGCTGTACTACGGCGAGTATCTGAGCGGACTCATGACGGGCAGAAACGGAAGTGATTATAATTATTACTGCCAGCCTGTTTCAAACGGTATAGCTCTTGAATGGAAATGATTAATACGCAAAAAAGACCGACATGACGTCGGTCTTTTTCCTTATAATTCAAATCCGGAATTCTTGAATACATCACTTGCTGCCTGAGAGGCCTTATTTTCGGCTTCCTCGTATATTTCAAGGAAGCGGCGACCCTTTTCCGTTAGCACGGAACCGTGCTGTGCGTGGCGTTCAATGAGTTTGAAACCAAGGTACTCCTCGGTGGCGTTAATGCTCTTCCACGCCTTGCTGTAGGCCATACCCATTTCCTTGGCTGCTTTGTTGAGAGAGTGATGTTCCTCAATTCCGCGCATGAGCAGGGCAGTACCCTTACCGAAAGCGTGTTTGCGGTCGCCCTCAGGTGCGAATACTTTTATTCTTACATTAAACAAAATCTCGTTTGACATACATTTCACCCATACCCCATGATACTAATATAGGGTTGCCCGGAGACAACCCTATATTTACGGATATCAAATTATTTAGCGTATTCAACAGCTCTGGTCTCACGCAGGAGATTTACCTTGATCTGACCGGGATATTCCATTTCGGTCTCGATCTTCTTGGCAATGTCTCTTGCCAACAGAACCATCTGAGCCTCGCTGACCTCTTCGGGCTTCGCCATAATGCGGATCTCGCGGCCTGCCTGGATAGCGAAGGAGCTTGCTACGCCGGGGAATGCGTTTGTAAGCTCTTCCAGCTTTTCAAGACGCTTGATATAGTTTTCGATATTCTCGCGTCGTGCGCCGGGGCGGGCAGCGGAAATGGTGTCTGCAGCCTGAACGATGCAGGCGATAATAGTCTGAGGCTCTACGTCGCCGTGGTGAGCAGCGATTGCGTGAACAACAGCTTCGCTCTCCTTGTATCTTCTCGCGATATCAACGCCTATGCTGACGTGGGAGCCTTCAACCTCGTGGTCGATGGACTTACCGATATCGTGGAGAAGACCGGCGCGCTTTGCAAGCTGAATATCGGAGCCAAGCTCAGCGGCCAGCAGACCGGCGATATGAGCGACCTCGATAGAGTGATTGAGAACATTCTGACCGTAGCTGGTGCGATACTTCTGGCGACCGAGAAGCTTGATCACCTCGGGATGGAGACCGTGGATACCGGTCTCAAAGGTAGCACGCTCACCCTCGGCCTTGATGGTGGCGTCAACTTCACGTCTTGCCTTGTCGACCATCTCTTCGATTCTTGCAGGATGTATTCTACCGTCCTGAATAAGCTTCTCAAGAGAAAGTCTTGCGATCTCACGTCTGTAAGGATCGAAGCTGGAAAGAGTGATGGCTTCGGGAGTGTCGTCAATAATAAGATCTACGCCGGTAAGAGTTTCGATAGCGCGGATATTGCGGCCCTCTCTGCCGATTACGCGACCCTTCATTTCATCATTGGGAAGGGGAACTACAGATACTGTAGCCTCGGCAACCTGATCGGCTGCACAGCGCTGGATAGCGAGGGTGATGTACTCGCGGGCCTTGTTCTCGGCCTCGTCCTTAGCTCTTGCTTCGATTTCCTTGATTTTCATAGCGGCTTCGTGAGTAACTTCGGATTCAAGATTCTTGATAAGGTACTCTTTTGCTTCCTCTACGGTAAAGCCGGAAATCTTCTCGAGCATTTCAAGCTGGCTGCGCTTGAGGAGAGAAATCTCTTCCTTCAGCGCGTCGGCTTCGGCAATCTTCTTGGTAAGAGTCTCGTTCTTCTTGTCGAGGTTATCGTTCTTCTTATCGAGAGTCTCTTCCTTCTGCTGAAGTCTGCGCTCCTGCTTCTGCAGTTCGGAGCGGCGTTCCTTGACTTCCTTTTCGTACTCTGTACGATTCTTGTGGATTTCGTCTTTAGCCTCAAGCAGTGCTTCTTTCTGCTTGTTCTCGGCTGTCTTTATAGCTTCGTTGATAATGCGCTTTGCTTCATCTTCGGCGCTGCTGATTTCGCGCTCCGAAACCTTCTTGCGATAGGTGATACCGATGAAGAAGGCTGCAACTATAAGGATCAGCGCCACAACGGCTATTATAGCATAAATCAACCAATCCATGAACTAGGGCATACCTCCAATCTTTATTAACTTACACAAGTATTTAAACACAATGATGTTTATGTGTAGAGCTTTTTATAAGCACAGATAATTTCCCCAAATTACTATACTTAATAAATATAATATTAACCTAATATATATATGAATGTCAAGAATTTTGCACTTTTAACAGATAAAATTTTTATGCAAATTATATATAATGCTTATAAAGCAAAGCCAATTCACTTGACATTTTTCAACGGGTGATATAAAATTTTTTCCCGTACATGCAAACAGTTAATATGCCCCCGTACCTCATCAGGACAGAGGGTCCGCCTCCTA
>CAYYLZ010000094.1:0-6393 GCA_964472725.1 uncultured Oscillospiraceae bacterium | reverse complement strand
GCCCGAGCGCTTGATTAATATACCACGCTCCATCACCTTTGTCAACACCTTTTTTTAACTTTTTTGACTTTTTTTATTACGGCCAAAACAGGCAGCAAAACTGCCGCCACAGCAAGGTTCACAAGTGGTATCAGCTTATAGGACACGAACACGAACTCAAAGGCGTTTTTTGTAATAACAAACGCTACCGCTATCATAGCCGCCGCACTTACAAGCACCGGCAGTGTCCTTTTGCGGCAGCCCGTCACATTACGTCCCACCTCCCCCGCCGACATCATCAGCATGGCGATGAACACGAAATCCGTAAGCACCCATATCATCACCGTCACCGGCTCTATGCGCTCTAAGATGTTGAAAACCTTCAGGTTACTGATGAGGGCGAAGAAAGGGTACTGCTGACTTTCCGACAACTCCGGCCCCAGCACGCCCACGGTGGCCACAATGACCACAATCATCAACATCACAATATAAGCGCACCACCGGACGATGGCTCCCCTGCGTCCGCTGCCCGGCCGCACGCTGCCCGACAGGAACGTTATGAACACCCAGCTGGTGGCAACGTTGAACACCGGCAGAGTCGAGGCCGCGATACTTTTAGCGTCCAGCACGTTCACCGGCAGCAGATAATGCTTCTCCATATCCGGGAGTCCCAACGCCAGCAGTATTATTAATGTACTGCCCACGATGGCGGCGCAAAGCTGCGCCATTCTGGAAATGGAGCGCACACTGCCCATGGCTCCCACCAGCGCCACTCCCGCGATGGTGAAAATGAACACCCACAGCTTTTCGTCCTTATACACCGTGGAAATATACCGCTCCGCGCCGCTGCGGATAAGAAAACCGCCGTAGAAAATGACCCACGCGCCCAGTATCACCGCAGTGATGCGTCCAAACCACTTGCCTAGAGTCCGCTCCAGCGCGCCGCACAGCCCCCGTTCCTCATCACGCAGCAGACTTTTCAGTACCGAGCACAGCGCCAGCAGCGGCAGGAAGGACAGCAGCGGCGCCACCCAGCAGGCCTTGCCCGCAACCTCAAGCCCACTCTTGGGCAGCATTCGCGAGATCGGCGAAAACGTGGACACCGCCGCCGCTGCCGCAAACTGCGAGAACGTAACCTTCTCTTCCCTCACTGTCGCGAGTCTCCTTTTCCGCCGGTGATATTCCCAGCTCGTAAGTTCTTGCCACGGTGACTTCCACCGTGACCTCAATATCCGTATCGGCAAGCTGCCGCGTCCAATCGCCCTGACGGGCACGGCGCAGCTTCACCGGGTGCTTCATATCCAGTTCCCGCTCGATTTCAAGAAAATCCGTTTCCAGCCGGCGGCTCAGCTCGATGACATTCACGATGCGCTCCATTTCCTTTTTCGCCAGCACCCGCTCTATCTCGCCAACGACCCGCTCATCGTAAATATTCACCGGAGACTCCATCTCGGAAATGCTTCCCTGCAGTTTGGCCTTTATCATGATTTTCCTTATCCCGCTATCACCGAACAGCACGTCGTACTCGGTCTTACCCTCGGTAAGCACCACGGCAATATAGCTGCCCTGTCCATCGGGCAGTTCCGCCGAATCGGTGACGAAGCGATTCATCAGCAAGGTTATGCCACGGGACGCGTCCACGTCTGCGTAGCCACAAAGCTTACCGTCCTTTATCACGGCGCAGCCCACCACTTGCACGCTCTTCTTATTCTCACCCACCGGCACGTTCTCGTTCTCCCACAGGCTGATGGCGGTGACTACGGCGCTGCCGTCGGCAGCAAGCTCCTCAGCAACGTCGCCGCAGTCGTAGATGTGGTTCTCCGACAGGATCTGTACGTCCTTTTCCAACGCCAGCAGGTGCTCATTTATACTCTCACCGTTCTCCGAGGCTTTGGCGATGGCCTCCTCCGCCCTGCCGCCGCGGACGATGAAAAGATTGGTATCAAGGCGCATATCGTAGCCCCGCTCCACGTATTCAAGGCAGGCGCTCAGGTCATGCTTCGCGGCAGCCTCGCCCACAAGGAAGTTGGCGGTGTGGCCGAAAAATATATACTTCTTGGTGGAATAGTTCTGCATCTTCTGCATGGCGCGGGCTATGGTGACCGATTTCGATGTGAGCACCGTCACCTGTCCGCTGCTGCCGGTACCCGTGGCGGCGGTGACGGTGTAAAGGCCATCTTCGTAGTCGATGCCCAGGGTCTGCACTATCTCGAAGCTCTCTATCTCACGCATCTCCTGATACGTGCCGCCGCTGCAGCCGCCCAGCATAAGGCAGAGCAGGGCGCAAAGCAGTATCCGCTTCATTTCTGATTCCTCACGTCCATTGGTTTCAAAAAGCCTTTCCGCTCCTTACGGTTCTTCAGCGGCGGCTTTACCACGGCGCGCCAGGGGCGCACGCCGCCCTCGCCTGCGAAGGGCTGCATATAGGCCACGCCGAAGGTCTCCAGCGAGCACAGATGATACAGCAGCAGAACCGAGCCGAAGAGCACGCCGTAAAGCCCGCTTACCAGCGCCAGCAGCACCGCTCCCAATCGGCAGAGCCGCAGCGCCGAGGCCATGTCATGGTTGGGTACGGTGAAGCCCGTTATGCCCGCCAGCGCCACGATGATGACTACCACCGGCGAGATGACTTTCGCCTCAACGGCGGATTGTCCCACAACGAGGCCGCCGATTATGCTGACCGTATTGCCCACCGTCTGGGGCAGGCGCAGGCTGGCCTCCTGCAAAAGCTCAAACACCACCAGCATGCCCAGCACCTCCGCCGCCGTGGAGAAGGGCACCGTCTGTCGGCTCTCGATTATGGACAGCAGCAGCTTCACCGGCATCATCTGGGGCTGGTACATGGTGACCGCAACGTAGACCGCAGGCAGGAACACGCTTATGAACAGCGCCACATAGCGCAGGACGGTGAGCACGGAGGCCAGCAGCCAGTGCATGGAATTATCCTCCGGTACCCGAAAGAAGTCCGACAGGTTGGCGGGCATGAGAAAGCCCATAGGCAAACCGTCCACCAGCAGTCCGACCCGCCCCTCCATTATGCCCATGGCGAATTTATCCGGGCGCTCGGTCATTATCAGCTGCGGGAAAATGGTGCGCCTCCGGGGCAGCAGGTATTCCTCGATATTGCCGGTACTGAGCACCGCGTCTATGTCTATCTCCTCCACCCTGCTGCGCAGCTGGGCAACGAACTCGGGATTGGTCAGGCCGTCTACATATATAATACCCGCTCTGCTCAGGGAGCGGCGGCCCACATTCTGCTCCTCGATGCGCAGGGCGGGGTCACGGAGCTTCCGCCGCAGCAGTGAGGTGTTGACGCGATAGGTTTCGTTGAAGGCGTCCTTGGAGCCCTTCACCGCCCGCTCCATGGTTGGCTGCTCCACCGCACGCTTATCGCCGGTTCGGGTTTCAAAGGTCAGGGCGATGCCAAGGTCGTCAAAGACCAGGGCGCAGAAGCCGCCCAGCATATCGTTAATCAGGTCATCGGTGCGGTCCCGCCGCACTACGTTGAAGTTGAACACCGCACCGTGGAATATCATCTCCGCCGCGGCAGAATCGTTATTGATGCCCTCAAAGCGCTCCGGGTCGGTGGCGGGGCGTATCACGTCCCGTGCGATGCTCTCGCTGCTGACTATGCCGTCGATGAAGCAGATATAGGCCTTCAGCCCCGGGTCGCCGCCGAGAAACAGCAGCTTGGAGTTGAAGTCGTCGCTGCGCCCCAGTATCTGCTTTACGTAGCCGAAGCTTATCCGCTCCGGGAAACGCTCCCGTGGCAGCGGGTGCCATTCCGATGTTGTGCGTTTTTTGAATATTCCCATGGCGCTCCTTTTTGTAATTGATAATTGATAATTATTGCTGCGTATCGTAAGATTTTGCGTGTTATCGTTACTGCGGCATATTTCGTTACGCCGCGGCGGCTTGAGGGCAAGCCGCCCTACCGGGTGCGTGTTTTATTCTTGCGTCATTACGAGGGCGCAGCCTTAAAGTCACGTGTCATCCAGAGGCTCGCAGGACCGAAGGATCCCCTCAAAATGACCGCACCGCAGTCGTTCCTGCACATCACACAACCGGGGGATTCCTCGCTCCGCTCGGAATGACAAAGCTTTATTATATACCGCAGCGACTTACCGCGCCGCATTCTCAATTCTCAATTCATAAGGGTAGTATGCCCAAAAAATTCCCCGCAATACGGCGATTAATCTACCCCGAACACAAATCGAACATTTTTTCGCTTTTGTGGTTTACAAAGCCCCTTATTATAATGTATAATAGTCTGAAAATAAGCAGCTTAATTCTATTACAGGACGGTGATCATTACGGAAAACCTGACCAGAACTCAGCTGAGTGTTCTTGAATGTATCCGTGACTACATCGACAGAAACGGATATCCGCCCTCAGTTCGTGATATATGCTCCGCCGTGGGGCTCTCCTCCCCCTCCACCGTACACAGCCATCTGAGCACCCTCGAGCGGCTGGGCTACATCGCCCGCGACGGCGGACGCAACCGCTCCATTCGCCTTACCGAGCAGTCCGCGCCCTCCGGCGTGCCTATTCTCGGCACAGTTGCCGCAGGCGCGCCCATTCTTGCCGTAGAGGACGCCATCGGCTATATTCCCTACGACCCCGAGCACTCCGGCGAATACTTCGCTCTTAAAATCAAGGGCGAGTCCATGATAAACGCGGGCATTCTTGACGGCGATATGATAATCGTGCGTCGTCAGAATACTGCCCTCAACGGCGAGATAGTCGTTGCCCTCCTCGGTGACGAGGCCACCTGCAAGCGCCTGTCCCGCGACCGAGGTCAGGTACTGCTTCTGCCCGAAAACGAAGAGTATTCCCCCATCGACGGCAGCGAGGCTTCTATCCTCGGCAAGGTAACCACCGTTATCAGGAAGTATTGATACTATGTTCAAAAATTTAAGGGAAACTATTAACGCGTATAAGCAGCGCGACCCTGCCGCCCGCTCGTCCTTCGAGATACTTTTTCTCTATCAGGGCGTTCACGCCATCATCTATCACCGCTTTGCCCACTTCCTTTATAAGCATAATCTGCGGCTGGCGGCGCGCATGGTGTCCCAGTGGTCGCGGCACTTTACCGGCATCGAGATACACCCCGGCGCTACCATCGGCCGCCGTCTGGTCATCGACCACGGCATGGGCACCGTAATCGGCGAGACCGCCGAGATAGGCGATGATTGCCTGCTCTATCAGGGCGTCACCCTGGGCGGTACCGGCAAGGACAAGGGCAAGCGTCACCCCACTCTGGGCAACAACGTCATGGTAGGCAGCGGCGCAAAGGTGCTGGGTCCCTTCAAGGTGGGCGACAATGCCCGCATAGCCGCCAACGCTGTAGTCCTGCAGGAGGTTCCCGCCGACAGCACCGCCGTCGGTATTCCCGCCCGCATAGTGCGCAAGTCCGGCGAAAAAGTCAACTACGCCGCCGAGGTGGATCAGATTCATGTTGCCGACCCCGTTGCGCTGGAGCTTGCCGCTCTCCGCGAGCGTCTTGAAAAGCTTGAAAACGCAGGCAAATGATTTTGCATGCCGCACTTTGAAATACGGCTAACCTTCTCCTCGAGGATAAGTGAGCGCCCAAATCTTTGATTTGGTATCGCGAACTTATGCTCTGGAGCAGAAGAGGGACCGCTTGCGGTGGATGAGGTGTATGAATTGCACCGCAAGTCACCGTCAATCCCGCCCGCTCTGCCGCAAAGGCATCACAGCAGCCCATCCCTATCGAAAACAACAAGGAGAACCAATCAATGAAGCTTTATAATTCCGCCACCCGCACAAGGGAGGATTTCGTACCCAACAGCCCCGACATAGTCAAGATGTATACCTGCGGCCCCACGGTCTACCACTTTGCCCATATCGGCAATCTGCGCAGCTACATCATGGAGGATATTTTGGAAAAATATCTGCGCTACGCCGGCTACAACGTAAAGCGCGTTATGAACATTACCGACGTAGGCCACCTGACCTCCGACGCCGACGAGGGCGAGGACAAGATGCTCAAGGGCGCAAAGCGTGAGAACAAGACCGTTATGGACATCGCCCGCTTCTACACCGACGCTTTCTTCGCCGACTGTGCCAAGCTGAACATCAAGCGTCCCGACGTAGTTGAGCCCGCCACCGAGTGCATCGGCGAGTATATTGAGATAATCACCAAGCTTATGGACACCGGCTACGCCTATTTTGCCGGCGGCAACGTCTATTTCGACACCTCCAAGCTGGAGAAGTATTACATCTTCAACGACCACGACGAGGAAGACCTTGCCGTTGGTGTCCGCGAGGGCGTTGAGGAGGACACCAACAAGCGCAACAAGAACGACTTCGTTCTGTGGTTCACCAAATCCAAGTTCGAGGATCAGGCGCTGAAGTGGGATTCTCCCTGGGGCGTGGGCTATCCCGGCTGGC
>CAYYLZ010000093.1:0-6457 GCA_964472725.1 uncultured Oscillospiraceae bacterium | reverse complement strand
TGGAGCTGGTGACGTGACTCGAACACGCGACCTGCTGATTACGAATCAGCTGCTCTACCGACTGAGCTACACCAGCAAGTTCTCTATAGCAAGAACGAAAAATATTATATAGTACCGGCTGGATTTTGTCAATTATAAAAAAGACAGGAAACAAATGATTACAAATAGTATAGGAAAATTACAATAAGGGAGAAAGTTCCTCAAAATGGAAGAAACTTCCGCAAAACCTGCCTTTATTTCCGAAAAATGACAGCCGAAAAAAACCGCGAAAAAAGCGGATTAGGTAAAAAACGGAAGAGAAAAAATGGTAAAAAACTCGAAATAAAAGAGTTTACATAATTCTAAAATAAACTTGTTATACAAATAGTTTTGCACATTATCCACAGAGTTTTCCACAATATGAAAATCCCTTGTGCTTACAAGGGATTTTCGGAGAATTCAGCGAATTGTCAAAGAAAATGCACAATGAAAAATGAAAAAGTCACCATGTGCGGAGGTGGACATAATAACTCGAATGGGAGATTTATTGCAGCCTGCTCAGTTACTGAAATCGATTGAACCGTCCGCAGGCATGGTAGCCCATGCGTTGAGGTCGCTGCCCGCCCGTGCACCGGCGAGGTATTCGTAGTAACCCTGACAGCCAATCATGGCTCCGTTGTCGCCGCAGAGGGAGAGAGGAGCGAGATAAAGCTCCAATCCGGCCTTGGCGGCGGCCTGCTCAAGATCCCTGCGGATTACGGAGTTTGCGGCAACTCCGCCCGCAGCCGCCAGCTTAGTACAGCCGCAGGCCTTGGCGGCGGCAATGGCTCGGGGAACGAGGGAAGCGCTTATAGCCTTGCAGAGGGAGGAGGCAAGACCGGGCTTGTCCAGCTCTTCGCCCTTCTGCTCGCTGTTGTGGGCGAGATTGATAACGGCGGTCTTGAGACCGGAGAAGGACATATCATAGGGGTTATCGTCCATTTTTGAAACAGGCAGCTGATATTTTGTGTCGCTGCCGTCCTTGGCAAGAGCGTCTATCTTTGCTCCGCCGGGGTAGCCGAGACCAAGAACACGGGCGGTTTTGTCGAAGCATTCACCGGCAGCGTCGTCACGGGTGGAGCCGAGTATCTCAAGGTCGGTGTAATCCTTTACGTGGGCGATAAGGGTGTTGCCGCCGGAAACTACCAGCGCGATGAAGGGAGGCTCAAGCTCGGGGTGGGCGATATAATTGGCGGCAATGTGGCCGCGGATATGATGAACGGGGATAAGAGGCACGCCCAGCGCCAGCGCTACGGACTTGGCGAAGTTTACGCCTACAAGGACTGCGCCGATAAGTCCGGGGGCGCATGTGACGGCCACGGCGTCAATATCCGAGCGGCGGATGCCTGCCTTGGCAATGGCGCTGTCAGCCAGCTTGGAAATTACCTCGATGTGGCAGCGGGAGGCAAGCTCGGGAACTACGCCGCCGTATATAGTGTGTATGTCTATCTGAGAGAATATCTCGTCTGCGAGCACTTCGCGACCGTCGCGGGTGATGGCAACGGCGGTCTCGTCGCAGGAGGATTCCACGGACATAATAATCATGTTCAAATCATTCCTTTGTGAAGAAAATCGTCATTAGAATGGCGTCCTCCCGGGGCTTTTCATAGTAGTTTTTACGTCTGCCCACAGTAGTGAAGCCCAGCTTTTCGTAAAGGGAAATGGCGGGAGCATTGCTTTCACGAACCTCCAGAGTCATAAACGCAAGTCCGATAGCCTGCGCCTGCTCCGCCAGCAGGGAAATCAGCGCCGCGGCAATACCGCGTCTGCGGTATTCGGGGCGGACAGCTACATTATTGATGTAGCCCTCGTCAAGAACTGTCTGCACACCAATATATCCAACAAGGGTGTCGCCGTCAACTGCGGCAAGATACAGGCAGCTGGGGTTATTGAGTTCGCTTCTTATCACATCCGCCGTCCATGGCATCGAAAAGCATATCTTTTCAAGCTCTACCATCTGCGGGATATGAGCTTCCGTCAGTTTTACAAGTTCCATATCGGTACCTACTTAGCCTCGTACCAGCTTGCGCCAACCTTTGCCTCGGCAAGAAGGCGGACGGAAAGCTGTACTACATTTTCCATTTCCTCTGTGAGTATTGCCTTTGCCTTTTCGGCCTCGGCCTCGGGACACTGGGCGATAAGCTCGTCGTGTATCTGCAGAATAAGGCGCGCCTGCATGCCTTCGGCACGGAAACGACGGGATACGTTTATCATGGCAAGCTTCATAATATCCGCCGCCGTACCCTGTATGGGCATATTCAGCGCCACGCGCTCGGCGAAGGAGCGAAGATTAAAGTTTTTGGAGCTGAGCTCGGGCAGATAGCGTCTGCGGCCGAAGATGGTGGAAACGTAACCCTCGGCCTTGGCCTGCGCCACAATGTCGGCCATATAGGACTTGACGCCGCTGAAGGTGTCAAGGTAGCTTTCGATATACTGCTTGGCCTCGCCGCGGGTGACCTTGATATCCTGCGCCAGCGAGAAATCGGAAATGCCGTAGACTATGCCGAAGTTTACCGCCTTGGCGCGGCTGCGCTGAATGGAACTGACCTCTTCAGGCTCTACGCCGAATACCTGAGCGGCAGTGGCGCGGTGGATATCCATGCCCTTTGCGAAATAGTCCAGCATGGTTTTGTCGTCGGAAATGTGCGCCAAAAGGCGTAGCTCGATCTGCGAGTAGTCAGCGTCAACCAGCAGCTGACCGGCAGGAGCGATGAACATCTTGCGGAATTCCTCACCAAGCTGAGTGCGCACGGGAATGTTCTGCAAGTTGGGCTCGGTGGAAGAAAGGCGGCCGGTGGCGGTGACGGTCATGTGGAACTTGGTGTGTATGCGGCCGTCATCACGTATTTCCTTGAGCAGACCGTCAGCGTAGGTAGACTTGAGCTTGGTGAGCTGGCGGTAATTGATGATGTCCTCGATTATGGGGTGCTTGCCCTTGAGCTTTTCCAGCACTTCGATATTGGTGGAATAACCGCTCTTGGTTTTGCTGACAGGGGGGAGACCCAGCTTGTCAAAAAGGATAGTGCCCAGCTGCTTGGAGGAGTTTATGTTGAACTGCTCTCCTGCAAGCTGATAAATGTCATTTTCAAATACGCTGATATTGGCGGCAAGGAGCTTGCCGTATTCGATGAGCGCTTCGCGATCTACAAGGCAGCCGATGTATTCCATCTCCGCAAGAACAGGGCAGAGGGGCAGCTCAATGTCATAATAGAGCTTTTCCATGTCCAGTTCACGGAGCTTTGCGGTCAGTATGGGATAAAGCAGTTCCAGTGCGGCTGCTTTGTCAGCGTTGTCGCAGTTAGCCGGCTCGTCAAGCAGGGAAAGCTGCTCGTTGGCAGCGGCATGAGAAAGCTCAACGCCGCAGTAATGAGCGGCAAGCCGGTCAATGGGATAATCGGAGGCGGTAGGGTCAAGCAGATAGGCTGCCAGCGCAGTGTCGAATATCCAACCGTCGGCAGAAAGTCCTTTTTTCATAAGAGCCAGCTGAACGTCCTTGATATTGTGACCAACCTTGCTTTCAAGTGCAAACAAGGGAGCGAGAACATCGGAGGGGGCGTCGGAAAGGGAATAGAAGCTGCCGCCTGCGCCGAAGGTGATGTCGGCCAGTTCATCAAAGCATACGATGTAAACCGGGTTTCCGGCGAAAGAAGCTGCGGCATTTTTGACTTCCTCTGCGGTAGTAAGCGGTACAGCGCTGTATTCCAGCGTACTGCTAACCGTGAAGCTGCCGCTGGGAGCGGTGAGGCCGAATTTTTCTATAAGCTTGGAAAACTCCAGTTCGGTAAAGAGCTTATACAGGTCATCGTTGTTGTAAGGTTTTATGCGATTGTCCTCCGCAGAGAACTCCAGCGGAGCGTCGGTGACGATTTTTGCGAGAGTATAGGACATTTCGGCGCTCTCCCTGCCCACGGTGAGCTTCTTTTCAACCGCGGGCTTCAGTTCGCCGCTACCGATGGCGGAGAAAACCTTTTCAATGGTGCGGTATTTGCCGATAAGCTCGGTTGCGGTCTTTTCGCCAACGCCGGCAACGCCGGGGATGCAGTCGGAGCTGTCGCCCATGAGTGCTTTCAGGTCGATGAGGTGTATAGGCTCAAAACCGTACTTCTCCTGAAATACCGCGGGGTCATATTCAATGTACTCGTTTTTGCCCGCTTTGGAGGTGACGAGCTTAACGTGAGTGCTGTCCGTAATAAGCTGCAGGCTGTCGCGGTCACCGGTAACTGCAATGCAATCCCAGCCCGCGTCGGCACAGCGTCGGGAGATGGTGCCGATAAGGTCGTCGGCTTCGTAGCCCTCCAGCTCGTAGCGGGGGATATTCATGGCGTCCAGTACAGATTTGATATAAGGTAACTGCATTGCAAGCTCGTCGGGCATACCCTTGCGGCTTGCCTTGTAACCGTCGTACATTTTGTGACGGAAGGTGGGAGCCTTAAGATCAAAGGTAACGCAGAGCGCGTCGGGCTTATCCTCACTCAGCAGGCGCTGAAGTATATTGAGAAAGCCGTATACAGCGTTGGTGTAAAGACCGGACGCGGTGGAAAGCAGGCGTATGCCGTAAAAGGCGCGGTTGAGTATACTGTTGCCGTCTATGACCATCAGTTTCATAGCGAATATCCTCCATGGCAGTCATACTTATTATAGTAGTATACCACACACCGCCGGATTTGTCACTTATATTCGTATAGGAGCTTTCCCACGATCAAGGGACGAGAACAGACGCAGCAGCAGTGCGCACAACAGGGCAGCGATGCAAAGTGCCGCTGCAAGGCCCACCTTCGTGCCGCCGGCGCCGGTGAGATTAAGCAGAAGCTGGGCAATATTCACCGCAAGCAGGGAGCATATCAGCGGAACGAGAATATCGCCGATACTGATGCGTACCTCCGCCATGCGAACAAGCCGCATCATACTAAGAATGAAGTTAATGCACTCCGTGGTGAATATCATAAAAATGTACGCCTTCACTGCGTATATGGGAACAAGCCAGAAAACCATCGCAAGGCTCAGCGCCGCGTCGGCAATGTTTACCCCCATGGTGTAAAGCTGCTGCCCAAGTCCTTTGAGCATTCCGTCTGTTACGGTGTCCATATACATTATAATTACAAGAGGAGCAAGCAGCTTTACGTAATAGCCTACGTAGTCGTTATTATATAATGTAGTACCAAGACTGTCGCCGAATGTGAAAAGAACCGAGGCACAGCATATTGAAAAGGCAAGGCATAGTCTTAAAATGCGGTTTACAGTTTTGTTTACCATTGCCGTATTGCCCGATACCTGATGCTCGGTCAGCTCGGGAATAAGAAGCTCCGCAAGTGATGTAAACAGGGCGGAGGGGAAGAGGACTAGAGGAAGTGCCATGCCGTGGACTATGCCGTAGGAGGAAAGTGCTTCCTCGGCGGATGCGCCGGATTTTCTCAGCCCCGCCGGAGTGAGCATGTGCTGGAGCGTGCTCAGTACGGTTCGGGCGTAGGCGCTTAAGGCGAGAGGCATGGCTATGCTGATAAGCCGTGAAAAATATTTGCCGCTGCCGGAGGAACGGCCGTAACGGCGCACATCGAAAAGGTATACGCCTATACTTATTATAAATATAAGTACATCAGCAGCGACCGACGCGGCGGCTATCATGGAGCAGCCTGATACCATGTCGCCTGCGGCACGGGGGAGGGCGAGCATGGTAAAGGATATCATCAGAAGCTGTTCGGTAAGCTGGATCAGCGCGCCGCGCCCTACTCGTCCGGCAGCGGTGAAGTAGCCGCCGGTGACGGTGGTTATGGAAATGAATATCAGTCCGAGAGAAAATATTTTTATGGGCATAGCTGTGCGAATGTCGCCCGCCCAGTGCTCCGCAAGGTATTCGGCGTTGAAGAAAACCAACACGAAGGCAATAATACCGAAAGCCGCGGCGTAAAGAAAACAGCAGCTCACCACTCTGCGTATGTCGCGCTGCTTGCGTTCTCCTATTACTTCCGCTACAAGGCGGGTGACTGCAAAGCGGACTCCCGAGGTGGCTATGGTTATTGCCAGGGAATTAACGGACATGACAAGCTGGAACAGGCCAATGCCCTCCGCACCGATGGAGTTGGATATAAATACCTGAAAGCTCAATCCTATTACCCGCATCAGTACGGAGAAGGAAGTCATAAGAGCCGTGTTTTTAAATAGCTTCTTGTTGTGCATTTGTTCAATTCCTCCAAAAAGCGCAATTTTGACATTCAATATGGTAAATTTTAGTGAGGAGATAGTCCAAATATGACTTTCGGAAGCATCAAATCAGTGTAATATATATAAAAAACTCTCATATGGTAATGTTGACTATAAGTAAAAACGGCTAAAACAGACGATTTTTATACATAAATGTACTTAAAAAGGATACTTGAAAGGGTCTGGTCAGCAATTTGCTCAAAAATAATTGAAAAATAAATAAATTTTTGCTTGATATTTC
>CAYYLZ010000092.1:0-6767 GCA_964472725.1 uncultured Oscillospiraceae bacterium | reverse complement strand
AGTACAAGCACCCCATGCTCAAGGATATTCTTGACGTTACCTACGGCTGCATAGTTTATCAGGAGCAGGTTATCAAGATATTTCAGCAGCTTGCCGGCTTCTCCCTCGGTCAGGCGGATATGATCCGCCGCGCCATGTCCAAGAAGAAGCAGGCTGAAATTATCAAGGAACGCAAGACCTTTATAGAGGGCGACCCCGAGCGCAATATTCCCGGTGCTGTTTCCAACGGCGTACCTGCCGATACCGCAGCCGAGATTTACGACGAAATTCTCGACTTCGCCAACTACGCCTTCAACAAGGCTCACGCTGTATCCTACGCCATCGTCGCTTATCAGACGGCGTATCTTAAGTATTACTACCCTTGTCAGTACATGGCGGCTCTTATCACCTCAGTGCTTGACAACACCGCAAAAATATCCGAATACATTGCAGATTGCCGTGAAAACGGCATAAACCTGCTGCCTCCCGATATCAACCGCTCCGGCGACGGCTTTACCATCGAGGAGGGAAATATCCGCTTTGGTCTTGCCGCCGTCAAGAACATCGGCCGCAACTTTATCCGCTCCGTTATCGCTGAGCGCAAGCAGTTCGGCGTGTTCACCTCCCTCTATGATTTCTGCTCCCGAATGTACGGCAGCGACCTGAACAAGCGCGCCATCGAATGCCTTATCAAGGCCGGCGCATTTGACAGCCTCGGCGCTAAGCGCAGCCAGCTGCTGGAAGTATACACTGCCATCATGGACTCCATTGCCAGCGACCGCCGCAGCAATCTCGAGGGTCAGTTCGATCTGTTCGGCGGCGCGGAAGAGTCCAAGCACAAGGAGATTCCCCTGCCCAAAAAAGAGGAATTCTCCGGCCGTGAGCTGATGGCTATGGAAAAGGAAGTTACCGGCCTCTACCTATCCGGCCACCCCATGGACGATTACCGCGCCCTTTCCGCCAAGCTGGGTGCCGCACCCATCGGCGCTATTATGTCCTCCTTCGAGGCCGAGGGCGAGGGGCAATATTACGACAATCAGAATGTGACCCTGACCGGCATCACCACCTCGGTAAAAACCAAGACTACCAAGAACAACAGCCTTATGGCCTACGTCACAATAGAGGACACCACCGGCTCCATTGAAATGCTGGTATTCCAGCGCACTTTGGACGAGTGGCGCAGCGGGATCGGCGAGGGTATACCCGTCATTGTCAAGGGCCGCATATCCGTACGTGACGAAAAAGAGCCGCAGATAATCTGCAGCTCCATGACCGAGCTTAACGAGGAAAGCACCGCCGCGGCTGCCCGTCAGTCCGGTGCTCCCCAGCAAGAAAGACGCTATCCCGTGAAAGCGCCCACATCCGCGCCTGCCGCTCCCGCAGCCGCGTCCAAAACGGCAGAGTCCAAAACCCTCTACGTGCGGTTCAAGCGCCCCGAGGACAAGGAATATGAGCGCCTTAAGCTCATACTCATCATGTTCCCCGGCAACGAAAAGCTGGTGGTACATTTCTCCGAAACAAAGCAGACTTTCTCCACACGCTGCCTAATTCATCCCGCGCTCATCAGTGAGCTCAACAAAATGCTCGGCGGCGAAAATGTGATATTGAAATAAGGTGGATTCCATGAATCATATTGAACAACTCTGGAATAAAATGGCCACGGCTTATGACGCTTTTACCTCCGGCAAAAACTCCTACCGTGATACCATCGAGTGGCCCTGCATACAGGCCATGCTGCCCGACATAAAGGGCAAATCCGTTATCGACCTTGGCTGCGGCAGCGGCCGCTATACCTTCCTGTTGGAGGAAGCAGGCCCCCGCAAGCTCACCGGCGTAGATATATCCGATGAAATGCTTCGCATTGCCCGCAAAAAGGCAGAGTCCCGCGGTTCAAAGGCACGCTTCGTCAAGGGCGACCTGCACGATTTCGTCCCCGAGGACCAGTACGATGTAGTATTCTCCTCTACCCTTTCCCACTACATCGTTGACCTGTTCCCGCTTTTCGCCAATATTTACGATATGCTCACCTATAAGGGCATCTGCATAATCTCCGTTGTAAACCCCATCTATTCCGCTCACCTTACAAAGGGCGGTCAGGATGCCCCTCACCCCCGCACCGACAGCTTTGTTCAGCCCTGGTACAACGGTGATGAAGAACTGGAGGAGCTTTTAAGCTACAGCTACCACCACACCTTCAGCGACTACATAAACGCCATTATCCACAATGGTTTAACTATTCTCGAAATGCAGGAGCCGCTCCACGCGGAAACCGAGAAAAAAGGCAATTCCGCTTTCGAGATTCCCAGCTATCTTATAATCAAGCTGCAGAAAAACTGACGCAAAAAGCCACTGTCCACGCCGACAGTGGCTTTTTCATTCTTTATTCTCATTTTCAAGCTCTACCTGCGCCTTATGCTTGCTGCCGACACGCACCGACGATCCATAAGATGAACCGCGGCTGATAACGTCCGTGCCGTAGCGTCCACGGATATTGTCAACGGCTTTGTCTATCTTCCGCGCCTTATCCTTCTTCACATCGAAGAACAGGGACTGCTGCACATAATCCTCACGGGTTATATCCGAAACTGCCACGCCAAGCAAACGCAGGGGCGTTGTTCCGTCCCACATCTCAACAAAGAGTTGCTTCACGATTTCGTATATTTCCGAGGTTATATCTGTCGCCTCGTCCAGTTTTTTCTGATGCGAGCGGGTTTTAAAGTCGTTTGAACGCGCCGTGACCGATACGCAGTAGGCCTTGGCATTATCCGCCCTCATACGGGCGGCAACGCTGTCCGAAAGAGCAAGCAGAATAACATTCGCCTGCTCAAAATCGGTAACGTCTGCTTCAAGGGTGGTTGAATTACTGTAGCCCTTGGCATCTTCCCGCTGTGTGAGAACCGGCGTATCGTCCCTGCCGTTAGCATAATCATGGAGCATAGCGCCCATTTTATTGCCCACAAGGAACTGCAGGCGCTCCAATTCCATCGCCGCCAAATCACCAATGGTACGGATATTGGCAGTTTCCAGCCGTTCCGCCGTGGCTCTGCCAACGGAAAACAGCTCCCGTACGGGCATTGGCCACATTTTTGTGGGCACTTCCTCCGGGAAGAGTGTATGCACCTTATCGGGCTTTTCAAAATCGCTGGCCATCTTCGCCAGCAGCTTATTGCAGCTTATGCCCACATTGACCGTAAAGCCCAATTCATCGCGAATGGAGTCCTTTATCTTATGAGCTATAGCCACAGGGTCGGGGTATATAAGGCTTGTGCCGCTCATATCCAAAAAGCACTCGTCGATGGAGTATTTCTCCACCACCGGGGCATATTTGCGGCAGATATCCATAAAGGCTCGGGAGTTTTTCTCATACAGCTTGAAATCCGGCCGCGCCAAATAAAGGTCAGGACACTTGCGCAGCGCCATGCCTACCGGCTCACCCGTCTTAACTCCGAATTTCTTGGCCGGTATGGACTTGGCGAGGATAACTCCCGTCCTCTTTTCCCTGTCGCCGCCTATCGCGGAGGGTATAAGGCGCAAATCTTCTTCGCCCGCCGCTACGCGCTTCGCCGCCTCCCATGAAAGGAACGCGCTGTTGACGTCAACGTGGAATATTAACTTTTTCATATCGCCTTCCCCTCCTTTTTTCTTATTCTATCATACCTTGCCCTCAATATACAAGAAGACCCTGAACGAATGTTCAGGGTCCTTGTGGTTACTTCAATCTTGTTTCGTTATGCTGCTTGACAAGTTTTACAACTGTGCCGGAAAGTAGGAACAGCGCGATAAGGTTGGGAATTGCCATAAGTCCGTTGAAGGTGTCTGCGATGCCCCACAGAAGGCCGAGATCCATAGTAGCACCCACGATACCCATAAGGGAATAGACTACCATGAAGGGCTTTATCCACTTCTCGGAAGCGATAAACTCAAGGCAGCGTGCGCCATAAAGCCCCCAGCCAAGAATGGTGGAGAATGCGAAGCAGGTCATTGCGATAGCGGAGAATATAGTGATCCAGTTGCCGTAGGTTGCTACGAAGCCTGCGATGGTGAGCTCTGCACCTGCGGAAACGCCGAATTCGATGTTGATGCCGCTGCAGAGAACGGTAAGCGCGGTGAGGGTGCAGATGATAATGGTATCGATAAATACTTCAAAGATACCGAACAGACCCTGCTCAACGGGATCCTTTACCTCGGAGGTGGCGTGGGCGATGGAACCGGTACCAAGGCCGGCCTCATTGGAGAAGATACCACGGGAAACGCCTCTGCGCATACTGATGAACATGCTTCCCACGATACCGCCGGTAACGGCCCTGGGATTGAACGCGCCTTCAAAGATGGAGGCAAATACGGCGGGAACATTTTTGATGTTGATGATGATAACGCCGACACCGAGGACGATGTAAAGCAGCGCCATGAAGGGAACCAGTCTCTCGGCTACCTTACCTATTCTCTTGATGCCGCCCAGCAGAACGAGGCCGACGGAGATAGTGATGAGAATGCCGAGGATAAGGCTTACGATGCCCTTGCTCTCCTCGCCAATGATATTCAGGCTGACGAGAGCGGTATTGATGGCGGTAGTAATGGTATTTACCTGAGTGGCGTT
Organism: uncultured Oscillospiraceae bacterium; assembly: GCA_964472725.1. Classification (GTDB taxonomy): domain Bacteria; phylum Bacillota; class Clostridia; order Oscillospirales; family Oscillospiraceae; genus RGIG6375. Next base: position 2,191 of record CAYYLZ010000092.1, on the reverse strand, counting down.
GCCGGTACCGAATACGGTGAGCACTCCGAATACGGCATAGAGCACGGCAAGGAAGCGCCAGCGCTTACTGAGACCGTTCTTGATGTAATACATGGGGCCGCCAACATAGTCGCCGTGAGCATTTCTCTCACGGAAATGGACGGCGAGGGTAACTTCCGCAAACTTGGTGCACATGCCCAGCAGAGCGGAAATCCACATCCAGAATACGGCGCCGGGGCCGCCGAGAGCTATAGCGCCCGCAACACCCGCGATATTACCCGTTCCGACGGTGGCGGAAAGGGCGGTACATACGGCCTGGAAAGGAGTGATGGAGCCTTCGCCTGCCTCACCCTTGCTGAACAGCTTGCCGATGGTGGCCTTCATTGCCTTACCGAATCTGCGGAACTGAATAAACTTTGTTCTTACACTGAGAAGTATGCCTACGCCCATAATGCAGATCATGGCGGGAACGCCCCACACAAATCCGTTTACGGCATCGTTTATTTTTGTGATTAAACTTAAAATAGCTTCCACTTTTCCTGTTCCTCTCCATTTAAAATTGAACGCATTCATTATAACCTATTTTAAGACATTTGCCAAGATTTTTTTGGCTATTATTCGTTTAATAGGTAAAATAATTGCAATTAATTTAATATAACTCACGCTATGCTGCATTTTTGACACAAGCGCGCTATTAAATCAGACGTTCAAATAACCCTTGAGTACCTTGAGAGTATTCCATACACCGTCCACATGGCTGCGCTCGTAGCCGTGGCTGGCGTAAACGCCTGCGCCGATAAGACCGTGGCGTATGTCATTGCCTGCGCTGAGAGTCGCCTCAACGTCGGAGCCGTAGTGAGGATATACATCAACGGCGTAATCTGCTTCTTCCTTCTTTGCGGCAGCAATAAGCTTGCCTACAACATCGTAGCTGTAAGGGCCGCCGGAGTCCTTGGCGCAGATGGAAACCTGCTTTTCGGTACACTGCAGACCGTCACCCACGCAGCCCATATCGACGCTTATGGCCTCGGTTACGCCCGCAGGAACGCTGCCTGCGCCGCCGTGACCAACTTCTTCGTATACAGTAACGTGGACATATACCCTGCGGCCGAGTTCTATTCCTGTATCCTTAATATACTTTGCAAAGCCGAGCAGAATGCCCACAGACAGCTTGTCGTCAAGGAAACGGCTCTTGATATAGCCGGAGTCGGTAATGCGGGTACGGGGATCAAATGCAACTATATCGCCCACCTCGATGCCCAGCTTACGGGTATCATCGGCAGACTTTACGTCCTCGTCCAGCAGTACCTCGGTAGTATCAAAACTGCGCTTGGTGCTGGCGTACTCGCCGTTTACGTGGACAGAGGCATTGCAAAGCTGCAGGGTGCCTTCGATAATCTTGCCGTCGCGGGTGTGGACGCGTATGTTCTCCGCTTCGCCGTTCTCTGCGCGCATACCGCCCAGATTGGTCAGGCGGAGGCGACCGTTGCCCTTGATTTCAGCAACCATTCCACCGAGAGTATCCGCATGGGCCTCCAACATCAGAGCGTCATTTTCGTCCTTGCCGCCAAGGTCGATGAGCACGCCTCCCTTGGTGGTGATAGTTGCCTCGAAGCCAAGCTCTTCAAAGGCCTTATGTACCCACTGAGCCGCCGCGGCGGTGTAGCCGGTGGGGCTGTCAATAGAAAGAAGCTGTACCGCCTGTTCGGCGGCATATTCAGCGTATTTACGCTCCATAAAGAGTTCCTCCAAAAGTATATTTATAGTTAATAATATAGCTTATTGTGTTGCCAATTGCAAGTGGCTTGGCTATCCATTACTTTTGTTTTAGTTTTGCGGATTGAAGCATAAACAATTGCACGATATGTTGATGAAAACAGAAAAATATGATAATGTAACCTCAATAACAAATTTGAACTTTCAGGGATACAATTACACATTTGTGTTTACATAGATATCCCGAATCGAAAGGAGATGTTCATTTATGAATAGAAACTATAATCTGGTAACTATTGAAGCATTGAATTTGGAGGGAGAATACATTTTGCTGTAATCCCTCCACAACAAACAGGAGGAATTATGCGTAATATTGAACTAACACGAATTGATGAGAATAACTTCATACAGACATTTAACTTAAAGTTGAACAAAAAACAAGAACAATTTGTTTCTAATCCAATCAGGAGTTTAGCACAAGCATATGTATATTATA
>CAYYLZ010000091.1:0-6877 GCA_964472725.1 uncultured Oscillospiraceae bacterium | reverse complement strand
TACTGGATAACCGATATGAAATAATTGAGAAGATAGGCGAGGGAGGAATGTCCGTCGTCTATAAGGCTTTGTGCCATCGCCTCAACAGATACGTGGCAGTAAAGGTCCTGAAGGACGAGCTGGCCCTGGACGAAGACTTCCTCCGCCGCTTCCACACTGAGTCCCAGGCGGTCGCAATGCTTTCACATCCCAATATAGTAACGGTTTATGACGTCAGCCGTTCTTCCAATACGGAGTATATCGTCATGGAACTCATTGAGGGCATCACCCTCAAGCAGTATATGCAGCGCCGCGGCGCTCTTACGTGGAAGGAAGTCCTGCACTTCTCCACCCAGATATCCAAGGCTCTTGCACACGCTCACAGCCGCGGCATTATCCACAGGGATATAAAGCCCCATAATATACTCATTTTGGCCGACAGCAGCGTTAAGGTAACCGACTTCGGTATCGCACGCCTGACCAATCTTCAGGATACGCTCACCAATGAAACCCTCGGCTCGGTGCATTATATTTCTCCCGAGCAGGCCAAGGGCGGCCATATTGACGCGAGAACGGATATATATTCCCTCGGTGTCGTCATGTACGAAATGCTTACCGGCCGTCTGCCCTTCGAGGGCGACAGCGCCGTTTCCATTGCTATTCAGCATATCAGCTCCATACCCCTGCAGCCCCGGGAAATAAAACCCGATGTGCCCGCAGGCCTGGAGACCATAACCATGCGAGCCATGAATCCCGACCTCAACAGCCGTTATCAGTCTGCTGAGGTGCTTCACGACGATCTTGAAAACTTCCGCAAGAACCCCGAAACCAATTTCGATTATAGCGAGAAGGAAATTCAGGAGACTGTCAATCCCGTGGATAATAAGACCGATACCGACGGCGTAGATAATACACGCGGCGGCAGGAAAAAGGACAATCTTGTGCCTGTATCCCGCAGAGGCGAAATGAGCAAGGAGGCTTATATAGAAAGCCGCCGCAGAGCAAGAAGAGTTTCCACTCTCTCAGGTATTTTCTGCGTGGTGGTCTTTATCATAGCCGTGTTCGTATTCCTTTGGAACTACTGGCTGGACGATGTGTTCACCTCTCCCGAGACTATGACTGTTCCCGAACTGGTGGGCGGCAGACTTGAAGATGTGCTCATCAATCCCTCTTACACGGATTACTATAATATTATCCCCAGCTACGAATCCAGCGACAGCGTGGAGATGGGTTATATCATGACTCAGACTCCCGCCGCAGGCAGAACCGTTATCAAGAACAGCGAGCGTAAGGCCGACCTTAAGGTGGTCGTCAGCAGCGGCGATTCCTACGTTATCATGCCGGAGGTCACCAACAGTGAGTACCGTCAGGCGTATATCACCTTGCAGAAGCTGAAGCTGGAGATAGAGGTAACCACCGTTACCTCCGACGAAGTTACAGAGGGCTATGTAATCAGCTCCGTGCCCAGCGCCGGTGTTGAGCTTAACGCGGGTGATAAGGTATACCTTACCGTCAGCGGCGGCCCCGAAATAAAGTACCTGCAGATGCCCGACCTTGTTGGCGAAACCATTGAGGTTGCAAAGGGAATCCTCGAAAGCAGCAACCTTATCCTCGGCACTGTAACGCCCGTGGACGATGAAGCACCCGAGGGTGTGGTTATCTTCCAGAATATTATTGCCGGTACGGAAATTGCGGAGAACACCAAGGTCAACCTCAGCATTTCCAACGGCGCCCGCGCTCCTCAGACTCCCGAAGTCGGAGAGGAATGGGTAGACCCCGAGATACCCGGCGAACCCACCGATGAATCCGACGAAACGCCTGAGGGCGGGGCGGTAGCTCCTGATATCGGATGAAGAAGGGCATAATTTTCAAGGCACTCAGCGGATTTTATTACGTTGATACGCCGGAAGGTAAGATCGAATGCCGCGCAAGGGGAAAGTTCCGCAAGGACAGAATTTCGCCCCTTGTAGGGGACGAGGTAATGATAGAGGAAACCGAAAGCGGCAAGGGAACTCTGGTGGAGATACTTCCCCGCAGAAATTCCTTTATCCGTCCCTCGGTTGCCAATATAGATATGCTGGTAATAATCGCGTCAGCGGTCATTCCGGTAACAGACCCTTTCCTTATCGACCGCATAGCGGCGATAGCGGAACTTAAAGGTTGCCAGCCTATAATCTGCGTCAATAAAAGCGACGCGGATCCCGGCGACGAGCTTTATGAGATTTATTCCAAGTCCGGCTTTAAAACCATACGTACCAGCGCCTTTACGGGCGAGGGTGTGATGGAACTTGGCGAGGTTATAAAGGGGCATACCTGCGCGTTTACGGGTAACTCCGGCGTGGGCAAATCCAGCCTGCTCAACGCTCTTGAACCGGATTTCGGCATAGAGACCGGCGAGGTCAGCGAGAAGCTTGGCCGTGGCCGGCACACCACCCGCCATGTGGAAATGTTCCGCCTTTCCAACGGCGCGGCGGCGATAGATACCCCCGGATTTTCCTCCTTCGACGCGGAGGACGTTGACCTTGAGCTTAAAGAGCGGCTGCCGGAGCTGTTCCGTGAGTTTGCGCCCTATGCAGACGATTGCCGTTTTGCAGACTGTGCCCACGTTAAGGAACTGGGCTGTGCGGTTATCGAGGCTGTGGAGCGGGGCGAAATATGTGCCAGCAGGCACGCCAGCTATGTGCGCCTGCATGAACAGCTCAAGGATCTCAGAGAATGGAATGCAAAGAAAATTTAAAATAAAAAATTAAGAAGGAGTAATTTGCATTATGGAACAGAAGTACGGCAAAAAAATTCGCAAGTTCGGCACAGTCCCCATGGTATTCATGCCCTTCATCTGCCTGTTTGCAGCGTTTGTCATCATTTTCGGCGCACTGCTTAACAGCAACCTGAAGAACGGCAGCATCATTTCCTTCCCCCTGATCATCGCTTTCGTGCTCATGATCGGCGCGCTGGTCATTGTTATCCGCCTCATCGCAGTTGCACGCGTTGAGCTTTATGACAATGCAATCGTTGTTTACAAGCTTTTCGGTGTTGACGAGTATCCCCTGGAGAATGTCAGCGCTATCCTTTGGACCTTCCCCGGTACCAATGCTACCAACTCCCGTGCTCCCAGAACCAATAACACCTTTGCGGAAGTCATTGTCAAGGGGCAGGCCAAGAGTGTCAAGCTCTCCGCTGATTATTACAAAGACCTGGAAAAGCCCCTCACCGCATATCAGAACGAGAGAAACATTCCCTCCGACCTGGAGACTCGCACCAAGCACAGATATTAATAAAATACATACGCCGAGGTTCAAACGAACCTCGGCGTTCTTTTCTTTACCATGCCCAACTGAGCAGGGAACCGCTGTCATTGTCCCTTTCCGCAAGCAGGTCGAGGGAGGCGCAGAGCATCTTAGCCGCCTCGCCGCGGGAAAGCTCGCCGCTGTAGCTGGCGCTGCTGCTGATAATGCTGCAGGCGCTGAGATTTGCCACAGCCTGCGCCGCCCAGGCGGGAGCCGCCTCGTAGGTGAGGCCGGCGGAAGCGCTCACGTCAGCGATTTTAAGGGCGTTATTGAGCATTACTATGGCCTCGGCGCCGCTTATCTTGTCGGTGGAGGAGAAGATTATCTCTCCGCTGGAAGTGGAATAGCCCTGCACTACTCCTGCCATGAGGGCGGTGGAAACGTAAGCCTTTTCCCAGACGGGAATATCATCGTCGTCGGAGAAGCCGGTACGGCTGATGCCTTCAAGAGGCTCAAGGCCGATGGTGTTCAGGCATAGTGTGAGAAACTCGCCGCGGCTGAGCGTTTCGTTGGGCTTGAAATAGTAGGAGCTGCCAACCTGTTCGCCCACGTAAATGCCTGCCTCGGCAAGGCGCAGAGCGGCGTAATGTGCCTCATGGCCGTCCATGTCGGAGTAGCTGAGCTTTACGTTGGCCTTCTCGATGCGGATCTCAACGGTTGCCTCCTCTGAGGTGTTGCCGCTAGTGTCCACGGCGGTGTAGGTGAAACTATCGCGGCCTTTTTTGCCTGCCTCGGGGGTATAGACGAAGCCGGAGCCGTTTACCTCAACGCTGCCTTTGCGGGGCTGAGTGGCGATGCGGAAGCTTATCATGTCGCCTTCGGGATCCACAGCGGCGAATTCGCCGTGTACGGCTACGTCCTTGAAGGTGGTGAAGCAGAGATTTTCGGCGATAGGGGCGTAATTTGCGCCCGCAGAGGGTGTGGGTGTGACGGATACGCTGACGACCTCTATAGCCTGCGCGGAAAATGTAAGAGCCAGAATAATGGCGAGAGCCGCTGCGATACTGCGGAACTTTCTGCTGGATTTCATAAAAGAACCTCCCGGTAAATATGAGTTTAACACCCATATTTTTAACCGGGAGGTAAGTTTTATACAGGAAAGGGATTATTTCTTCAGCGCGTTTTCAAAAGTGGTAAATGCGTCGGCGCGGGTGGCGTCGTCTACGATGGCGTACATAACGTAGAGACCGCATACCTTGACCTCAGCCTTTTCCAGCTTGGGCTTTTCTTCGGGCATGTATTCCTCCATCCAGGTGTCGAGACGGAACTGGAGATAATTCTCAGCGTCCTCCTTGACGGCGGCAACGGAAGCCTCGTCCTTAGCCTTGAAAATGCCGTATTCGTCAACGTTGGTGCCGAAGGCGTTGATGTTGACCACGTAGTCGGCGTATTCGCTTACGTCGATTTTCATAGCGCCGTAGATGTAGCTTTCGTCCATGGCGATGAAATTCCAGCCCTCATTTACTGCGGAGACCTGCCCGGAAAGCTCGGATACCGCCACGTCGGTTTTGTATTCCACCTTGGTCTCGCTGCCCTTGGAGCAGGCGCAGAGGGTGAAGAGGGAGGCGAGGATAAGTGCAAGTGCGATAAATTTTTTCATTTGGTATACCTTTCTTTCTGTTTACTGATAGCCGTGGGTGCGGATATAGGAGAGGACTATGCCGAAGCCTACCTCGTTCAGGTGCAGGCCGTCGCCATTCTGATAGGACTGGGGCAGCCAGCCGTCCTCGCCTACAAGGACAGAGGCGGTATTGAGGAAAGCAACGCCGGTGTTCTCGGCGACCTCAAGTATCCAGCCGTTTGCCGCGGCGATTTTCTCGTTGTTGATGGAGCTGAGGTACTCGTAGTTGGATGCTACGGGGAAAATGGACTGGAGAATGATTTTGGTGTTGGGGCTGATGTCCTGAATGTCGGTGACAAGGTCGGAGTATTCGGACTTGAAGTAATCCTCCTCCATGAAGGAAACACCGTTGACGCCCAGCGTGATGACCATATATTCGGGCAGGGAATTGGTGACCGCGTCACGAATGGGTATCTCGCTGCCGTCCTCGGGATAAACGATGGCGGCAAAGCCCTGGTAGGAGAGGGTAAGGGTACCGTTGGAGGGCGTCCATACCTGCTTTGTGTTCTTGCCGTCGGTGAGAACGGCGTAATACTTCATGCCGTAGGTGGTGCTGTCGCCGAGGAAGATCATCTTATCCACGTATTCCATACCCATGTCGGCGGTTTCGGTGAGAATAGCATCGCCGGTGAGGTGGAATGCGGAGGTCTCAATTGCGGGAGGCGAGGTAACATCGGGAGTAGCCTCGGGGGTGGGAGTGGGTTCTGTCGTAGGCTCGTCAGAAGGCTCTGCTGCGTCGGGCGTTTCAACGGGAGCAGCATCGGGAGTCTGCTGGGCAGTGCTGTCGGGAGCCTCGGGCGCTTTGTTTTCGGGCGTCTCGGGGGTGACAGGGTCGGAGCTGGGAGGCAGGGTAGTGCTTGGCTTGGGCTCATCGCCTACAAGGTCGCAGGCGCAAAGGGAAAGAGAAAGCGCAGCGGCCGTAATAAGGCAGGCAAGTCTTTTGTAAATAGTCATATTGTTCCTCCGGGCGGTGTTAGCGCACAAAAAAGTTATCGAAAATCCCCGACAGGGAGAAATTTTCGTGATTGGTTTAGTTTGACGCACAGCAGGTATGCTGTAGTGTAATATTATAACACAGGGGAAAGTTCTTTACAACTAAACCGGGCGGGAAAAATATTATTTAAATTTCATTTACTTTTTTAAAGTAATATGGTAGTATGTTAATAGCGTTTTACTTTGGTATATAATGTGTTTGAGTATAAAATGAAAACGAGAGGTGCAGCAAAATAAAATGAAGAAGAACAATAAACGTCTGGAAAATACCCTTATGTATAAAGCGTTCCTGGAGCTTAAGACCGAGGAAGAGGTAAAGGCATTTCTTGAAGATCTTTGCAGCATGACCGAGCTGATGGCAATGGAGCAGCGCTTCGAGGTGGCCAAGCTCCTGCATAAGGGTCTGATATATAACGCTATCATGGAAAATACCGGTGCCAGCAGCGCCATTATCAGCCGCGTAAACCGCTCCCTGCAGTACGGCGCAGGCGGTTACGGCATAGTTTTTGAACGCCTCGAGGTCGAAGAAGGTGAATGAGTATTTCTCATTGGCGAGCTTCTATGACCGCATAATGGACGAAACGGATTACGACGCATGGGCGGATTATATCGTCAAGCTCTTTGAGCGCGCGGGCGTTTCCGTAAAATCCATTCTTGACCTTGCCTGCGGCACGGGCGTAATAACCTGCCGTCTGGCAGCCAAGGGCTATGAGCTTATCGGCGTTGATATATCTCCGGAAATGCTTATGGAGGCCAACGCAAGGGCGGGGGAGGGCGATTATGCCGTTGCCCCCATGTTCATCAATCAGGATTTGAGAGAGCTGGATATGTACGGTACCTCCGATGCCGCTATATGCAGCTTTGACGGCTTCAATTATATAGCCCCCGACGAGCTCAGCGACGTATTCAGGCGCGTGAGCTACTTTGTGCAGCCCGGTGGCATCTTTATATTTGACGTAAATACCGAGGCAAAGTTCCGCAAAATGGACGGAATGAC
>CAYYLZ010000090.1:0-6879 GCA_964472725.1 uncultured Oscillospiraceae bacterium | reverse complement strand
TATCACTGAGCCACATAAAAATCCTCCATGCGGCACAGCCGCACAAATAGTTATTTAAAATCCCCGCGCATGGAGGATTTTTGCCATCAACGCCGGTTGCCCAAAGGGCGAGGCGTTGGGCTTTTTAATCACATTGGTGTGATTAGTGTGATTTTTCACACTAATCCTCCGGAAACAACAAAAAATATATAGTACGCCTATTTTGATATTGTACCACATATTCCCGCTTATCGTCAAATATATTTTATTCTTTCTGCACTATTGCACGCCCTGAATTTTCAGCAAAGAGCACAAAAACGGAGCTGTCCGTTCACAGCTCCGTTTCATCGGATTTTTAATTGTTTCTGCCGGCCAGTTCATTTGCCAGCCAAATGAGAAATTCAGGATCAACGAATGAGTCTGCGGCAATTTCGACGGCTTCCTCTGTGCTCTGCTTCACAAGCTCACGGCATTCCTCAATGCCGTAAAGGTTGACGAAAGTGAACTTACCGCTCTTCTCGTCCTTGCCTGCGGTCTTGCCAAGGGCTTCGCTACTGCCCTCGTAATCGAGAATATCATCTCTTATCTGGAACGCCAAACCGAGAGCCTGTCCGTAGCGTCTTGCGGCCTCACGATGATACATGTCGGCATCAGCTGCAATGCAGCCAAGCTCGCAGGCTGCCTCAATAAGCGCTGCTGTTTTCATGCCGTGAGTGGTGAACAGCTCGGAAACGGTACGCTCCTTGCCCTCGCCGTCAAGGTCGAGATACTGACCACCGCAGATACCCCGCTGACCGGCAGCGTGACCCAACACCTTCACGGCTTCCATTATCTGCGCGGAGTGCAGACCGCAGTTGGCTATGGTATAAAAAGCCTCCGCCTGCAGGGCGTCCCCGGCCAGCATGGCAAGCCACTCACCGTATACCTTATGGTTGGTGGGCTTACCGCGGCGCAGATCATCGTTATCCATGCAGGGCATGTCGTCGTGAATAAGGGAATAAGTATGCAGCATTTCCACTGCGCAGCCCAAGTCGAGAGCCAGGGCGGGATCGTCGCCGCAGGCTGCGCAAAATTCCATTGTGAGAATGGGTCTTATGCGCTTGCCGCCTGCCATAAGGCTGTAGTTCATAGACTCCAGCAGCTTTTTATGGGGCTGTTCGGCCACATTGCAAAGCTGGGCGAGGCGATTCTCTATAATTGCCCGTCTTTCGTCGTAAATTTTTTTGTTAGTCATTGCTCTCAAACTCCGCTTCAATGGGGTTGCCGTCGGCACCCTTTACAAGCTTGACTATCTTCTGTTCGGCGGTTTCAAGCTGCTTGGAGCAGCTTTTTACCAGCGCTGTACCCTCTTCAAACAGGCTCAGCGCATCCTCAAGGCTTGCGTCGCCCTTTTCGAGGGTTCTTACTATCTCTTCAAGTCTTGCCATAGACTTTTCAAAGCTCATTTTTTCAGCCATTTTCCATTACCTCCGTTACGGTACAATCCACACTTCCGTCTGCAAGGCGGAGGGTGATGCCGTCGCCCGTCTTGATGTCGCTCACCGACTTGACTACCGCGCCCTCCTTCTGCGCCACGGAATATCCGCGGGCAAGTACCTTAAGAGGACTCATTGCGTCCAGTCCTGCGGCAAGAGCGGTGAATTTATTGCGGTTTTTGGCGGTTATATTACCCGCAGAGGCAATGAGCCTGTCCATATCATGGTCGAGGCGCTGTCTGCGGTCGTTGATATACGTCATGGGGCTGCGCAGCTCACGATTCGCCGCAAGCTTTTCAAGGCGCTCGCGGCTGCTTTCAAGCTTACGGACAAGAGCACCCTTACAGCGGCTCTCCGCAGCACCGAGAAGCTCCATGAGCTTCAGTCTGTCCTGAACGGCAAGCTCCGCTCCGTTGGAGGGCGTTGCCGCGCGCACATCGGCTACGTAGTCGGCGATGGTAACGTCCGGCTCGTGGCCTACAGCGGAAATAATGGGTATTTCTGACTCAAAAATAGCCCTCGCCACCCTTTCATCGTTGAACGCCCACAAATCCTCGATGGAACCGCCGCCTCGTCCGGTGATGATAAGGTCGGCAACCTTATGACGGTTGGCATATCTTATAGCGCCCACTATCTCGGGCGGGGCTTCAACGCCCTGCACACGCACGGGCATTACGATCACCTTCGCCAGCGGGAAGCGCTTACCCAGCACTCTTATCATATCCCGCACGGCAGCTCCCGCTCCCGAGGTTATAAGCGCAATGCGCTCGGGATAGAGGGGCAGCGGCTTTTTATGGGCAGAGTCAAAGAGTCCCTCCTTATAAAGCTTCTCCTTGAGTTGCTCAAAGGCAACGTAAAGGTCGCCCACGCCATCGGGGGTGATGCTTGTGCAGTAAAGCTGATAGGCACCGTCACGGGGGTACACGGTCACGCGTCCGAAGGCAATGACCTGCATACCGTTTTCGGGACGGAAACGCAGCTTGCCCGCGCTGCCCTTGAACATTACGCAGCGCAAAGTCCCCTCCGCATCCTTCATGGTGAAGTAGTGATGACCGGAGGGGTAAATCTTATAGTTGGACAGCTCGCCCCGGACGTATACGCCGTCCAGCGCGGGGTCGCTGTCAATAAGAGACTTTATGCGTCCGTTAAGCTCGGAAACGCTGTAAACCTTGTCGCCCATCAGTTCTCCGGGGCGCTGCCGGTTTCAAACTGCATCTCGCTGCGGACAAAGGTACCGAGAATACCGTTTACAAAGGAAACAGTGTCCTGCTCCTCGTACTTCTTGCAAAGCTCAACGGCCTCGTTGATGGCGGCGCCGTTGGGGATCTCCGGCATATACATTACCTCGAACATGGCGATACGCATAATGGCGACAGCCACGCGGGAAATGCGGCCAACGCGCCAGCCCTTTGCGTACTTCTCGATGTAAGTGTCCAGCTCGTAGGAATGCTCACCGATACCCGTGGCAAGGCGCTTGATGTACTCAAGCTGCTTCTCGTTGGGATAATCGGCATAGACCTCGCACTCCTTGGCGAGGCTCTTATAGTATTCCTTATCGAAAATCACTTCAATAAGCTCGGGGGTTGGCATGGGATTAACGCCGATTTCAAAAGAAATGTGCATTGCGATTTCTCTTGCGTTGGAACGTGTCATATCTATCTTACCTCTCTGAATGAGCAGTATTATGCAAAATAAGTAAAGCAAAACCGGCGGGGGCAAAGATACCCCCGCCTGATATTATTTATCCTTCTCAAAAACAACTCCGCTGACATTGACGTTGACAGACTCAACGGTAAGACCGGTCATATCGCCTACAGCCTTGCTGACGGAGGTCTGCACCTGCTTGGCTACCTCGTTTACGGGATTGCCGTAGGTAACAAGAATACAAGTATCAACGGTGACCTTATCTTCCTCAACGGAAACTCTTATACCCTTGAAAGGATGCTTCTTGCCAAGAAACTCCTTGCCTGCGCCGGCGTTGGTGATGCCGCCCACGCCTTCAACTTCCTTGATAGCTTCAACGGCGATCATGCTGATGACGTCTTCGGAAATGTTGATGCTGCCCTCAGCCTCGATCTTGCTGATATATTCCTTGTTCTCAGCCATTGTTGTTGCCTCCTTTGTTTTCGCTGATATACATAGTTTATTATAACACAGCTATTGGCAAAAGAAAAGCTATTTTACTTCAATTATTTTAATTTGCTCGGCGCTTAGCCCCGTCTCGGAAAGGATTATGTCGGTTATCTTGGAAACGGAGCTGCTGCTGAGCCCCTCAGCGGGAGCGGATACGGCAACAGTGACGGAGTCATCGTCAAGAAATACCACGCACTCCTGGAACCCCTTGGCCTTGATAAGAGTTTCTATCTCCACCTCGTCGAGGGAGAAGCCTGCCATTACACTCATTTCCGCCATTGCGCCGTCTATCGCCTCCTGAGTTGCGTTCTCCAGCTCGGTGGCCTCCTGCAGTATGCTTATGGCGCTGTCGCGAGCCTGCTGGCGGGTAAGGCGGGCTGTTGCGAAATAGTCGGAAACGTCATTATAGATGGCGGCTGCCGCCTGAGTTCCCCCCTCCGGCTCGTAGAACAGGCTTATCTCCTCGTCCTGCTGTGCGTAATCGTTTATCAGCACATCTTCGGAGCTTCCGCTCAGTCCCGCTGCCGCTTCGTCCTCGTTCTTGCCGTAAGACCAGTTCAGATAGACCGCCACGCCGAGGAAGGCCACCGCTGTAATTATCACCGCATTTCGTTTAAAAAGCTTCATTTTCATTTCAACATTCCCTTTCAGACATTTCATATTTTTCCGGGCACTACGCTTATCTTATCCGTAGTAAGCCCCGTAAGCGCCGCCACCGCATTGGTAAGCTCCAGCCGCAGCGACGCACCAACGTTATCCGCCACAATAAGCGCACCCTTGTACTCCGGATAGACGTACTTGAGCACTATGGGTTCTTCCTCCCTATCACCCTGCAGGCGCACCGCCGAGCTTTCGCTGCTTAGCTCATAGCCCTCGCTGAGAGTGCGGTACTCGGTGCTCTCGTCCCGGGCAATCCGCTGCTCCACCGAGCTTTTCAGGGTAAGCACCACGCGTACCTCGCCCACTCCGGCTATTTTCTCCAGCGCCTGAGCTATGCGCTTTTCCTCGGCCTCCAGTGAAAACTCCGGCGCGCGTGTGGTTTGGTCATTCACCGTTTCCGCTTCGCTTTGCCCGGGCAGGCACAACAGCACCAGTCCAAGCACCAACGCCGCAAGCAGCAGCCAGTGCTTTTTCAGCATTTTCAGCACCGCTCCGCCTTTTTCTTCAAATACCGTAAAGTCAAATTTCATCTTTGCCGCTCCAATACTGCCGCACGGCAGGAACGCCCAGCTCCCCCTCTATGAATGAGCTCAGCCGATTTCTCTGCTCCCCGTCTGCCTCACCTCCAAGCTCCACCGAATAGGGGTAAGGATATGCCCCGCCGTCCGTTATTTTTGCGGACACGGCGGCTGCGGCATTTTCTATGCCAAGCTCTGCCGCCTTGTCCAAAATATATGCTTCACATTCCCGTTCTATGACAGTTCTTATCTGCTCAGCTCCCCCGCTTATAGCAGCACTGGCGTACTGACCGCCCGCTGCGCGAATTTCGCCCAGGCGCAGGGCGTATTCTTCAAAATCAAAGTCCTTCAGCGGCCCGATAAGCAGCGCTACCGTCATAAATCCGCAGGCAAGGCGCACCGCGCTGCCGTTGCCGCTTTTGGGACTTATTGCCTGCACGATACCGCATATCAGCGCACCGGCGCAAATACCGATTATCCAGCTTCTCAGCACTTCCATCAGCTCACCGCCTGAACAAAAGATATTATAGAGAAAAACAGCATCATCGCGCAGGCGCCCATGGTTCCCATCACCATACCGAATGCGCCGCTTATGCCACCCGCGGCCTTGGCAAGGGAACCGCCGGATATCGCCGCCGAGAGCTTTGCCGCCCCCTTATACAGCAGATAGTGGCAAGCCAGCTTCAATACCGGCACAAGGCACACCGCAGCTACCGCCAGCATACCGAAAGCGCCCACGGTACTTTTTATGACCGACGCACCCAGTAAAACGGTGCTTGCCGCGTCGGAAACTATACTGCCCACCACGGGCAGAGCGGTGGATATTGCGGTTTTGGCCACTCGCACCGTGGCTGCGTCAGCCGATCCGGACACAAGTCCGGATACACTCAGATACACCACAAAGGCCAGCACTATCACCGTCAGCAGGCTTGTTGCCAGCCATTTGAGAAAGGAGGCCGCACCCGAAAGTCCCTCCCCGCCTATGGCACATTCGGCTATCACAGCCGCAATATAGGCGTATATCAGCGGCAGGAGAACATTTTCCACGCAGGTTATGAGCACGTCCATAAACAGAGCTGCAGCAGCGTATTTGGCGGCAGCCGCGGTCACGGCGCCGCTTACTGCCGAGGTTGCCGTAAGGGTCGGCAGCAACACCTTTGAGAAGTCGCTCAGCTCCGTTATCATGCTCCGCCCTAATCCCACGCAGGCGTTTATATCCCCCGCCGCGATGGCCGCCACGGCAAGCACTCCCGCCAACCGCAGCACATCAAACCCACCCGACGGAGAATAAATCACGCCCACCACCCCGCAGATCACCGCAGCCATCAGGATAAGCACCGCACTTTTCATTGCACCCCTGGCGCTTGCTCCAAGCTGCCCTGCCGCAGCGCGCAGTATACTCTCCAGCGCACCGGCGAAATCCGTACCCGGAGTCAGTTCAACGTCCTCCATAAGTTCTTCTGCCGAGTCCGGCACCGCCTCCTGCACCTTGTCCAATTCAAATCGGCTGCCCAACTCGTCCCATTCCTCCGCGAAAGCCGGGATTGAGAGAAGTGCGGCAAATATTACCGCAAGCAGCATAATGCGAACCGTCCTCTTCATAGGAAGGACTCCGTCATTTTCAGCACCGTGCGCATAAGAGGCAGCGCCGCGTAAAGAGCAGCAGCCGACGCAACCAGCTCCACGGCTGAAGCCGAGGCGGCGTAGCCTGCGTCCTTGCATACGTCCGAGGCCAGCTTGGCGCATACGGATATGCCCGCGCATTTCAGCACCGGCGACAGCAGCACACTGCTTATAGCGCCCTTTTCCGCCACTTCCAAGACGAATTCCTTCACGTCGCCAAGCACAGCGAAGGCAAAGCACAGTATCGCTGTAGCCGCCGACAAGGTAAGCAGCAGCGCAAACTCCGGCACATTCTTTTTCAGCATAAGCCCTATGACCGAGGCAACAACGCCTATCACAGAGCCTTTTATCAAGAAATCCATAGGCTAAAACCCAAACAGAGATTTTATCAAATCGAACAGGCTGCTTATTTCCTGCACGATTATCACCAGCACACAAACAAGACCGGCGAGGGTTATCATCAGCGCCTGCTCGTCCCGCCCGGAGCGGGA
>CAYYLZ010000089.1:0-6935 GCA_964472725.1 uncultured Oscillospiraceae bacterium | reverse complement strand
ACTATGCAGCCGTAGGTAACGTCAAGAATATCCTTGAGCATGGGGTGCTTGTACTTTATGCGCTCCGGGTGGTGCTTGCAGTCTATAAAGCGGGGAATGGAGTCCATGGGGCCGGGGCGATAAAGGGCGATAATAGCGGTAATATCTTCAATGTTCTTGGGCTTGAGACCAACGCATACGCCGGTCATGCCGCTGCTTTCCATCTGAAAAACGCCGGAGGTTTTGCCCTGAGTGAGCATATCGAAAACATTCTTATCGTCGTCGGGAATGGTATTGAGGTCAAAATTGGGGTGGTCTGCGCGCACCAGCTCGACTGCGTCATGGAGAACGGTGAGGTTGCGCAGACCAAGGAAGTCCATTTTAAGCAGACCCAGCTCTTCAAGCTGCGTCATGGGGTACTGAGTTACCACCAGATCGTCGTTGGTGGAAAGAGGAACATATTCGTAGACGGGACGCTTGGTGATGACCACGCCTGCTGCGTGAGTGGAGGCATGGCGGGGCATACCCTCAAGGGCGCGAGCCGTATCGAAGAGGGTCTTCATGGTGTCGTCACGTTCATAAAGGTCATGGAGGGGCTTGGAGAGCTTGAGTGCGTCATCAAGCTTCATGTTAAGAGTGGAGGGAACCAGCTTGGAAGCAGTGTCCGCCTCCGCATAGCTTATGCCCTGCACGCGGGCAACGTCACGAATGGCGGCACGGGCTGCCATGGTTCCGAAAGTAACTATCTGCGCCACATGGTCGCTGCCATACTTGCGGTTGACGTAGTCGATGACTTCGCTGCGGCGATTGACGCAGAAGTCGATATCAATATCGGGCATGCTTACGCGCTCGGGGTTAAGGAAACGCTCGAAGAAGAGGTTGTATTTGATGGGGTCAACGTCAGTTATCTCAAGGCAGTAGGATACAATACTTCCCGCAGCGGAGCCACGGCCGGGGCCTACGGGTATGCCGTTGGACTTGGCGTAGTGAATGAAATCCTGAACGATGAGGAAATATTCGTTGAAGCCCATGGTATCAATGGTGTTCAGCTCATAGTCAAGCTGGGGCTGCAGATCCTCAAAATTATCGGGATAACGTCTGCGCAGACCCGCCTCGCAAAGCTCACGCAGATAGCTGCGGCTGTCAGTTGCCCCTTCGGGCAGCTGGAATTCGGGCAGGTGATAGTTGCCGAACTCGAATTCAAACTGGCACATTTCCGCAATGCGCTGAGTGTTGTCGGCAGCCTCGGGATAGTTGGGGAAGAGGGCACGCATTTCGTCCTCGGACTTGATGTAGAATTCATCGGTCTCAAAGCGCATGCGATCCTCGTCGTTTACGTTTTTCTGGGTCTGTATGCAAAGCAATACGTCTTGAGCGTAAGCGTCCTCACGGGTGATATAATGTGCGTCATTGGTGACAACGAGGGGCAGGCCGGTTTCACGACTCAGCCGCAGAATGCCGTTGTTTACGTCCCTCTGCTCTTCGAGGTTGTGATCCTGCAGCTCAAGATAATAGTTGTCGTCGCCGAATATTTCGGACATTTCCAAAGCTACTCGCTTTGCGTGTTCATATTCTCCTTTTTGGATAAGGCGGGGCAGCTCGCCTGCAAGGCAGGCGGAAAGGGCGATAAGACCCTCGGAATGCTCACGAAGCAGCTGCTTGTCAATTCGGGGCTTTACGTAGAAGCCGTCCACAAATGCACGGCTGACCATATAACAGAGATTGCGGTAGCCGATCTCGTTTTTGCAAAGGAGTACCAAATGGTGGTTTTCGTTGTCGATGCCGTGCTCCTTGTTGGTGAGAGAACGGGGAGCCACGTATACCTCGCAGCCGATAACAGGCTTTATGCCGGCCTTTTTTGCAGCTTTGAAGAAGGTGACAGCGCCGTACATAACGCCATGGTCGGTAATGGCGCAGGCGGTCTGCCCTAATTCCTTGACACGCTCAATAAGCCTGTCGATTTGGCAGGCACCGTCAAGCAGGCTGTATTCGGTATGAACATGCAGGTGTGCAAAGGCCATGTCATCAGCTCCGATAAAAATAGTGGTACAATAATAAATTATTGTACCACAGGTAACGTAAAAATGAAAGATTTAGTTTATAATCCCCGAAAAAACAATATTATTGTCATCAACGTCGATAAAGATGCCACCGTCATGCCGCAGATTACCGTCCAGCAGCCGCTCGGCAATGCCGTCCTCAATGAGGGTCTGTATACTGCGGCGCAGGGGACGAGCGCCGTAACCCGGCTCATGGGAACGCTGTGCGAGAAATTTGGAAACGGCAGGGGAGAACGACAGCTCAATGCCTGCCTTGGCTATGCGCGAGCTAAGCTCGCTAAGCAGCCTTTCGGCAATGCGCGCCATATCCTCCCGGTCAAGCTGCCGGAATACGATGGTTTCGTCCAAACGGTTCAGAAATTCCGGCTTGAAGCTGCGCTTAAGCGCCGCGTTTATTCGCTGGGAAATGTAAGCCTGCCTGTCCTCGGCCTGCCCAGCAAAACCCAAACGCCCCTTTCCGTCCGTAATGTCTGCAGCGCCGATATTTGAAGTCATGACGATTATGCAGTTCTTGAAATCCACCTTTCTGCCGAAGGAGTCGGTGAGAATTCCGTCCTCCATTATCTGCAGCAACAGATTGAAAACCTCCTCGCAGGCCTTTTCGATTTCATCGAAGAGGATAAGCGAGTAAGGTCTGCGCCGAACCTTTTCCGTCAACTGACCACCTTCATCATGCCCTACGTAGCCGGGAGGTGAGCCGATAAGCTTGGAAACGGCGTGCTTTTCCATGTATTCGGACATATCAAGCTTTATCATAGCCTCCGCGCTGCCGAACATGGTTTGGGAAAGGCTGCGGCACAACTCCGTTTTGCCTACGCCGCTTGGCCCCATAAACAGAAAAGACCCGACGGGACGGCGAGGATCTTTAAGTCCGGTGCGGCCACGGCGTATGGCCCGCACAACAGCGCTTACTGCCTCGCGCTGACCGATAACCGAGGAATTCAGCTCATCGTCAAGGCGAAGCAGCTTTGCGCTTTCTGCCTGAGTGAGCATGGCGCAGGGAATGCCCGTCCATTCGGAAATAACCTCGGCAACGTCCTCCGCGCCAACCGCACGTATTGCGGGGGCGTTGCGTATTTTAGTCAGCTCTTCCCGAAGCCGAGCCTCATTGTCACGCAGGCTTGCGGCTTTTTCATACTGCTGAGAAGCTATCGCATTGTTTTTTTCCTTGATAACAGCTTCCAGCTTGCCCTCTATGCCGGCAACCCTGGGGGATGGCGGCGCATAAGCGAATATCCGCATCCGTGCCGCGGCTTCGTCCAGCAGGTCTATCGCCTTGTCCGGCAGAAAGCGGTCGTTTATATAGCGAGCGGAAAGCTCCACCGCCGCGGTTATCGCCTCGTCGCTGATGCGTATGCCGTGATGCGCTTCATACTTTGGTTTTAGCCCGTGGAGGATACTCAGCGCCTGGGCGGGCTGCGGTTCTTTAACAATAATGGGCTGGAAACGGCGCTCAAGGGCAGGATCTTTCTCAATGTGCTTACGATATTCGGTGAGGGTGGTGGCGCCTATAAGCTGTATTTCGCCCCGTCCCAAGGCGGGTTTTATTATGTTGGACGCGTCTATGGCGCCCTCGGCAGCACCTGCACCCACAAGGATATGAAGCTCGTCAATGAACAGAATAACGCTGCCGGAGGCTTTAAGCTCCGCAAGTACGTTGTTCAGCCGTTCCTCAAAGTCGCCGCGATACTTGGTGCCGGCAAGCAGGGAGGACATATCCAGAGAAACAACACGCTTGCCCCGCAGTGCATCGGGAACCTTAGCGGAGGCTATTCTCAGGGCAAGACCCTCGGCTATGGCCGTTTTACCTACGCCAGGTTCGCCAATGAGTACGGGATTGTTTTTACTGCGGCGCATAAGAGTCTGTATCGCTCTGTCGATTTCTGCGTCGCGGGCAATTACTGGGTCAAGCTGAGCTTTTCGCGCGGCCTCCGTAAGGTCACGACCGTATTGGTCAAGGGTTTTGGTATCGACCCTTTTGCTGCTTTTAGGTGCGGGAGGCTGTTCGGGCGGCAGGGTGGGGTGAGAGCCGAAGCTGCTGCTAATTTCGCTGTACATGCGGCTTATGCTGCCGCCGGCGCTGGATATGGCCTGAGCGCCGTTGCTTGACCGCAGGCTCAAAATGCCCAGCAGCAGGTGTTCAGTGCCCACATATCGGCGGCGTGAGCGGGAGGCCTCGTTTACCGCGAATTCTATAAGCTTTTTTGCCCGGGGCGAGAAGCCTTGCGCAGGCGGCGTGCCGGGTACGCCGCGCCCCACCAGTTCCACAATGCAGTCGCATAGCCGCTTTTCGTTAATGCCGTGCTTATATAGCGTGATGGCAGCCGCACCGCCCGGTTCACGGTCAAGCCCCAGCAGAATATGCTCCGTTCCAATATATCCGTGCCCCAGCTCGCAGGCCGAATCGTAGGCAAGGCAGAGAGCGTTTTTCGCCCGCTCGGTAAATCTGTCCATGTATTTCAAGGTAATTGCACTCCTTTCAAATGGATTTTCTACCGGGATTATTTGCCTCTTTCGGCTGAAATATAACCGACGACGGAGAAAAACGGGAGCATTGGTGGTTTTGAACGGCTTTTTAAATAGAAAATTCCTGCATTTTTATAATTTAACGATTGCAATTTTCGAAAAACATGGTAGAATTATCGCAGTACATAAATGGAGGTGTATCTCATGGCATACAAAATCACTGACGCTTGCGTTGGCTGCGGTTCCTGCATGGACGGCTGCCCCGTTGACGCTATCAGCGAGGAGAACGGCGTTTACGTTATCAATGCTGACACTTGTGTTGACTGTGGTACCTGCGAGGCTAACTGTCCCAGCGAGGCTATCAAGGCTGAGTAATTATTACTTGATGGGATGAGGGTTCGGGAGCGAAGCTTTCCGAACCCTTGTTTTTTGTTCGCAGTCCCTGAGTGCGTTGTTGACGGTAATCTGTACGGATAAATTTCCGCCATACGCACTCAAAATGCTCGGCAATACACAAAGTATTCCCTGCGCTTTTTCGCGCATCTGACAAAAAATTCTCTCGCCCAGCTATCCGCCGCAACGCAATCAGCGGCTGCTTTGAGGACAGCATTGAAAACTTGTTTTCGGCGGAATGCGATAGTGACCGCTTTTTTGGGAGAACTCATTGTCTTTTGCATTCCTTACTGAAAGGAAAATGAGCCATGACCAACATCGACGAACTATGGCCCGGTGGGCCTAAATATATGCAGCGACCCGGGGTTTTCAAGCTGGGGTCTGATTCGGTGCTGCTTGCAGCCTTTGCAAAGCTGGCTCGTGTCAAAACGGTCTGTGACCTTGGCTCCGGAGGGGGCGTACTGCCCATATTGCTGCAGGCATATAAGCCGGGACTTAATATCACCGGACTTGAAATTGACCCTGCCGCGGTTGAACTCAGCCGCGAGAATGTGGCGCTCAACGGAATGACGGAGAATATTAATATAATTCACGGCGATATGCGTGAGTATAAAACCCACCTTGAAGCAGGAAAGTTTGACCTTGTGGTGTCCAATCCGCCATATTTCGCGGCCGGCAGCGGCTACGAATCCGATACGCTGCCCACGGCGCGGGGAGAGGCGGAATGCAGCCTCGGGGACGTATGCCGCGCCGCGGCCTACGCGGTGCGTTGGGGCGGAAGCTTTGCAATAGTCCATAGACCGGAGCGCCTTTCCGAACTGTGCTGCACGCTGACGGCTTGCGGTCTTGAGCCAAAGCGCTTGAGAATGACCCAGTATAAGAACGGCGCAGCGCCCAACCTTGTGCTCGTTGAGGCTCGCATGGGCGGCAAGCCCGGGCTTGTTATCGAGCCGCCGCTGATAATGACCGACGAAACCGGCAGAGAGTCGGAAGAAATACGAAGAATTTACAGAAGGGGAGAGCAGTAATGGCAGGAACACTTTACCTTGTAGGTACGCCCATTGGCAATTTGGGCGATATATCCCCCCGCTGCCGACAGGTGCTGTCCGAGGTGGATTTTATTGCCGCTGAGGATACCCGCGTGTCCATAAAAATACTCAACCATTTGGAAATAAAGAAGCAGCTTGTGAGCTATTACGAGCACAATCAGGCAGAGAGCGGTCCCAAGATAGTCCAGCGCCTTATGTGCGGCGAGGACTGCGCGCTTGTTACCGATGCCGGAATGCCCGCCATAAGCGACCCCGGCGAAGGGCTTGTTGACCTCTGTGTCAAGTCCGGCGTGCGTGTGGTATGCATACCCGGCCCCTGCGCTGCGGTGTCCGCGCTGGCGCTGTCCGGTTTGCCCACGGGACGCTTCACCTTTGAGGGCTTCCTTTCCGCAAATAAAAAGCAGCGTACCGAGCAGCTTGACGAGCTGAAAGCGGAGAAACGCACTATGATATTCTACGAAGCACCCCATAAGCTGAAAGCGACCCTGAAAGATATGCTGGGCGTATGGGGCGATCGTGAACTTTCCATATCCCGCGAGCTGACCAAGCTCCATGAGGAAACCGTGCGCACTACACTGGCGGCAGCCTGCGACTATTACGCCGAAAACGAACCCAAGGGCGAGTTCGTGCTGGTAGTACGCGGTGCGGAGGAAACTGAGCACGTTATCAGTATGGACGAGGCTCTTGAACTGGTGCGCAGCCTGCAGAGCGAAGGAAAGTCCCTTAAGGACGCTGTAAAGCGCGTAGCCTCCGACCATGGTCTGTCCAAGAACGAGCTTTACGACATGGCCATAAAAGGCTGAGCAATAAATTGACAATAGATTGCCCTTAAGCTATAATTAGAATATAAAATTTAATGAAAGTTGGTGCTGACCTATGGCCACCGTTATGAACAATGAAGGCGAATACGGCAAGTATTATGTGACCAATCTTCAGGCTCCCGAGTTTTCTGCGGAGTTTCTGGAGCGTTATAAGAAGTTTGGTACCC
>CAYYLZ010000088.1:0-6964 GCA_964472725.1 uncultured Oscillospiraceae bacterium | reverse complement strand
ACGATCTTGTTGCCGGCGAGGTAGTTGAGAACGAGGGTGGAAGAAATGTAGCTGGCGAGGGAGATACCGTCATTGCCGCCTACGACCTTACCGTCCATGATGTACTGCGCGGTACCGGCGTCAACGCAGGAAACATAAACCTGAACATCGAGGTCAAGGTTTTCGATAGCGGTCAGGGAACCTTCGATGTAGTCGCCAACGAAAGCGTAGAGAGCGTCTGCATCCTTGTTAGCGGAGAGAAGGTCGGTAGCCTTTGCGAGGCACTCGGAGTTATCGGTGCAGCGAGCTTCGCCGAGAACAGTGCCGCCCAGCTCTTCAAACTTCTGAGTGAAACCCTGAGAACGCTGATCCATGTTGTTGTCACCGATGTTGCCGCCGATCATAACAGCGGTACGGGCGCCGTTGGCGTATGCCATCTCAGCGATAGCAGCACCGTCAGCAACCATGTCAAGGTCGATAGCGCCGCAGTAGTACTCGTTCTCATCTGCAAGCTTAGCCAGAGCGTCATTTTCGCCTACGAAAACGTCAAATGCGAAGGGGATCTTTGCATTCTTGCACTGAACACCGATCTCGGGAACGGTGGAAACGGCAGCGGCCTGGAATACAACGCCGTCAACGCCTGCTGCGCACATGTTCTTGATGTTCTGCAGTTCCTTATCGGCGGTGAAGTCATCGCTCATACGGGAAACCTTATGGCCGAGGGTAGTGAGGGTGTACTCCTTGGCATCGCCGAACATATCGAGAACGGGAACGCCGGAGCCCCAGGTGTTGATACCGATAGTGTAGGGACCGGTCTTGGCCTTGGTATCCGTGCTGCCCTTACCGCAAGCTGCCAGGGCGAACACCATAGCAACAGCAAGAAGGAGAGCTACGATTTTGGTGAATCTCTTCATTTGGATTTTCCTCCTTAATTTTAATATCCGGTAAATTATACCGTAATATCTTAATGATGCAATTATAACATTTAATCGATTATTAGTCAATAGTGTAGAGCATGTGTGTATTTTAACTGTTCCTTTACAGCCGCATACATAGGCAAATATCACGCGCTCTTATTGACAGTATTCCACAAACCTCTCCTGCATACGCAAAAACACCCGAGGAAAACCTCGGGTGTTTCATTAAAATTAAGATGAAGTGCTGATTACTTGATCATGCTTGCAACTTCAGCAGCGAAGTTCTCTTCCTTCTTCTCGATGCCCTCGCCGGTAGCGTAGCGGGTGTAAGCCTTGACAACGATGGTGCCGCCAACTTCCTTGGCAACGGCAGCAACGTGCTGCTCAACAGTCTGCTTGTTCTCCTTAACGAAAGCCTGCTGGAGGAGGCAATTCTCCTCGTAGTACTTGCCGATACGGCCGGAAACCATCTTCTCGATGATGTTGTCGGGCTTGCCGGCGTTCTTGGGATCCTGCTTTGCCTGAGCCATGAGAATCTCTCTCTCTTTGTCGAGAGTGGAGCTGTCAACATCGGCCTTGTCCAGGAAAGAGGGGTTCATAGCAGCGATCTGCATAGCCAGATCCTTACCCAGCTCTACAACCTTCTCGTTGCAGCACAGGCCCTCGGAAACTTCCATGTTTACGAGAACACCGATCTTGCCGCCCATGTGGATGTAGGGAATGTTCAGGCCGGTAGCATAGCGGGTGAAACGACGAACCTGAATGTTCTCGCCGATGGTGAGAACCTTATCGTTCTGAACGTCGGTAACGGTACGGTCGGTGCCGGGATATACAAGACCCATGAGAGCCTCAACATCAGCGGGGCCCTGGTCAGCGATAACGGAAGCAACACCGTTTACATACTCCTGGAAAACTTCATTCTTAGCAACGAAGTCGGTCTGAGCGTTGACTTCAACAACAACGCCAACGCCCTCGGCGTTAACGATAGCGAAGGAAACACCTTCTGCAGCGATCTTGCCGGCCTTCTTCTGAGCGGTAGCGAGACCCTTCTCACGGAGCCACTCGATAGCCTTTTCCATATCACCGTCGGTCTCAACAAGAGCCTTCTTGCAGTCCATCATACCGACGCCGGTAGTCTCTCTGAGCTTCTTAACATCAGCAGCTGTAAATGCCATTTTCGTTTACCTCCTGAATTATTCTGCAGCGGGAGCCTCAGCAGCCTCAACGACCTCAGCATCTGCGCCCTGATGGCCTTCCAGAACAGCGTTAGCCATGGTAGCAGCGATCAGGCGGATAGCCCTGATAGCGTCGTCGTTGCCGGGGATAACGTAATCAACCTCGTCGGGATCGCAGTTGGTGTCAACGATGGCGACAACGGGGATGTGAAGCTTGCGAGCCTCAGCAATTGCGTTTCTTTCCTTTCTGGGGTCGATGATGAAGAGAGCACCGGGGAGCTTCTTCATGTCCTTAACGCCGCCGAGATACTTTTCGAGCTTGGCGATCTCGTTGGTGAGCTTGATAACTTCCTTCTTGGGGAGCATATCGAAGGTGCCGTCCTCCTGCATTCTGCGCAGCTGAGCGAGACGGTCGATACGGGTACGCATGGTCTTGAAGTTGGTGAGCATGCCGCCGAGCCAGCGAGCATTGACATAATACATGCCAACTCTCTCAGCCTCTTCCTTAACGGCGTCCTGAGCCTGCTTCTTGGTACCAACGAAAAGAATGGTCTGGTCGTTAGCAGCAACGTCGCGAACGAAGTTGTAAGCCTCTTCCAGCTTCTTTACGGTCTTCTGAAGGTCGATGATATAAATGCCGTTACGCTCCATATAGATATAGGGAGCCATCTTGGGGTTCCAGCGTCTGGTCTGATGGCCGAAATGTACGCCGGCCTCCAGAAGCTGCTTCATGGATACTACTGCCATTTGTGTTTTCCTCCTAAAATTTTTGTTTTCTTACCTCCGCCCCGTCTACCTGCTTCCCCACCCGATTTTCCGGTCGGGCACACGAGAAACAGTCGGCAGGCGTGCGTAATGCTGAAATATAGTACCACAAACCTTTGCGGTTTGCAAGGTTTTTTTCTATTTTTTCTTACTTTTTTTGTCATTATACAATTTGCCCGAAAACCGAGAAAAATAAGTTGATTTGACGGGTGGGTTTATTGTATAATCACAGTACAATAATTATTTAAAAGGAGTGCATTCCAATGACCAACGTTGAAAGAGTAGAAGCTTATCTGAAGGAAGCCGGCACCTTCTTCTATGCCACCTGCGACGGCGACAAGCCCCGCGTACGCCCCTTCGGTTTCCACATGATCCTTGACGGCAAGCTTTACTTCGGTATGGGCAAGCAGAAGGAGTCCTTCAAGCAGACCGTAGAGAACGAGAATTTCGAGATTTGCGCTATGAAGCAGGACATGACCTGGATCCGTATCCGCGGCACCGCCGTTCTCGACGATTCCGACGATACCATGGACAAGGTTTTCGAGAACAGCCCCCATCTGAGAAATCTCTACAATGAGCAGACCGGCAACGTCCTCGGCAACTTCTACATCGCCAATGGCTACGCTGAGATCGCCGGCATGACCGGTAACTTCGAGAGCTTCGAGTTCTAATTTATCTGCGTACATAATTTACGGCGGACCTTCGGGTCCGCCGTTTATTTTTACGTATTACAGCAAAATCCAAAATCTTTTTATATTCTCACGCTCAATCGGCTCATATTCAGTGGAATAATAAACACCGCCGTTTGCAAGAATGGTCCTTTCGCTGCCGATATTACCGTCAATGCAGGTTATCATCACTTTATCCAAACCGATCTCACGGCAGAAAGGAAGCGTCATTCTCAGCATTTCCTTGGCATAGCCCCTGCGTCGCTCCCCCGGTCTTACAGAATAGCCGATATGTCCTCCGAACTTTGCAAGATAGTCGTTGAACTTATGGCGCACCGATATCATTCCCACAAGCCTGTCATCGTTTTTGCGCACAAATAAAAACTGCGTTGCAGGCACAAGATGCTCCGGAACCGCCAGCGGGTCTTCGCGCTCCCTGCATATCCGCAGGTATTCTTCGGCATTTTTCGCTCCGCGCAGTGGCCCGCAGCCGTCCATGGAATCGCCTGCGTCAAGAAAGTCCTTCCGATATTCCATTATCTTCGCAGCATATTCTTCGGTCGGTCTTATCAGAATAAATTCTTCCATATCAATTTACCTTACAGTATTTTTCTATTATGCCTATGTACTCCTCCGGGATACGGTAGATATCGTAAGTGCGCAGCTCGCCGTGCTCCTTGATGCTGTAGGGGGCTATCTGCGCAAGCACCCACTCCCCTGCCAACATACCAATATGCGAGTCATCGGGGTCTATGCCAACCGGGCAGTCCTCAAAGCAGAAGCTTATATTATGCATCTTTCCTACCTCGCTGCCGCTTACCATACTCTCGGTTTCGTAGGTGAAATCGGAACGGAAATTCCCGATTATGGCCGAAACCGCCTTGCACAGCTCCGCGTCCTCCACCTTTTCACGGTCGATGAACACCGCGTTCAGCGTTCCGCTTGTGGGTATTTCGTAATCCGCCCGCACGCAGAGATACTGGTCATTAAAGGAGCGAAGCACAAGAAACGTATGGCTCTCGTCCTCCTCCACTTCGTTTATCTGCCAGCCGTCGTAGGTCTTGGCTATGGTTTTGCCCTCATTGTATTCAGCAGAAGCCGCAACGTATGATATTTCTTTCCACTCAAAGCCATCACCGTTACGCTGCGCAGAGTGGTCAAATATTATTACTCCCCGGGAAGCGAAGAATACTACCACTATACCCAGCAGTGCCACAAGACAAAGTGTACGTCCGAGCTCGCTTTTCATCTGTATACCACCTTAAGAGGGCCTTCCCTGCTTATGCTTTCAACTTCTCTGTCTGTTTCCGCCATGAAGAGAATGTCACCGCCGTCAGGCGTTTCCGTTGCAATCTTATCTATCGCCATTTTCATATAGCGTGCAGTTGCCGTAACCGCAACCGTACCGTCCTCCAGCAGCACTTCCCCGCTGGCGGTGAAAATACGGCGATCCTCGTCCACCCTGCCGATAACGCGCAGAGTACAATCCAGCGGTACGGGCTTTTTATATTTCAGCTCCATATCCACCGTTACCCCCCATGCGCCGGGGTTATTTATAAGGATAGCGCGCCCCATGGTTTCGTCCAGCAGCGTCGCTGCAATGCCGCCGTGAAGCCGTCCGGGGTAGCTTTGATAGTCGAATTTGGACTCGGCAAGGCAAATGAGCTCGCCCTCTTCGGTTTCATAGAACTGAGAGCTGAAGCCTATAGGGTTCTTTATTCCGCACACAAAGCAATCATCACTGCTTTCCTGACGCTTTGTTATCTTTACCATTCTTTCTTCCATAGTTATCTCCTGTTCCGCTTAAAATTCCGGCATGGGTGTAAACACAACTTCCCTACCGTTGGCTGCTCCGCCATATATTTCTGTATCATACTGCCCTTTGGCTATATAGTGCTTCATCACAAATTCTACCGTGAAAGGCATGTCCAAGGCTTTCAGTTTGGTTGCATCAAACCACGCCAGCTCGCCCTCATTGGAATGCAGCTCTTTATCGAGATTTTCAAGCTCGGCGAAAAAGTAATAATTTACCCTGATTTCTCCTGCTGCCTGCCGCAAGGTTATATAACGCAGTCGCAGATCAGTGATGTCATCAGCGGTCAGCCCAAGCTCTTCTTCAAGCTCCCGCAGCGCACATGCTTCCGCATCGTTGAGTTCATCTTTTTCAAAATGTCCGCCGGCAGAAGCTATCCACGCATCGTTCACTACCCGCGACCCCTGTCTTTTCAGCAGCAGGAATTTGTCGCCATTGCGCAGATATACGGATGTCATATTTCTCTGTTTCATTTTCCCTCCGGCTATTCAAGCTCCGCCAGCCGCTGTCTTATCTCCTCAACGTTTTTTTCAATCGGCTGAGTTCCGTCTACTTTTATAGTTGGTATATCCAGCGTGTCAAGCCATTTTGTTGCGTAATCGTCCGGGCGTTGGGCAACCATATCGAAAAAGCGTTTTTCACTCTCATACAATTCCCCTCCGGGCAACATTCGTTCTCCAAATTTGCTGTACGAGCGCTCATATACCCGCTTTGCGCGCAATTCTTTGGGCGCGTCTATGTATACGGCAATATCTAACAGCTCTTCGACCTCTTTGCCGTAGTTGCCTTTAACCGAGGCCAATACAAAGTCGCCCCATCGTTTCATATCCGCAAGCAGCAGTTCCGTAACCTCTTCTTTTGTCCTCGCTGTGCTGTAAATATACTCTGTGTTGCCGTCGGAGAAGTAGTAGTCTTCGATATCCATAAATTTATATCCGAGCGCACACGCAAGCGCTTTACCCAAAGTACTCTTCCCCGCTCCGTTGCCTCCGCATATGATCATCCTCGCCACCGCAGCACCTTCTTTAATCGGTTCGTGTTCTGTTTATTTTACCACAAAAACATACGCTGTTCAACGATATCTTGCCTACTCAATCAGATAATAATCCTCATTTTGTCACGTACCCCCGTTTTTTGTACCCCCGTTTTTTCTCTTGCAAATAACCTAAAGTTAGTGTATAATATACAGGTCTATTATGCGATGTCTGTTTTGGACACTTGAACAGCCGACAAGTCAAACCAATCTCCGGGTGTAGCGCAGCTGGTAGCGCGGGTGGTTTGGGTTACTATACGCCCTATCCACCGATTTCTTATCCATCCGGTCAATCCCCTTGAAACACGGGCGTAAGCGGGAGTTCCGAACCGCTTTCTTCATCCGAAAAACCTCGCATGACCACATGGACGCCCATAGACAGGAAAATCTTTTCTTTTCCAGCGTATCGTGCTATAATGCAGAAAAATCAAATATCCGGGATTAGCGCAGTTGGTAGCGCGGGTGGTTTGGGACCATCAGGCCGGGAGTTCGAGTCTCCCATCTCGGACCAAAAATCCTCTGGAGTCATTGATTCCAGAGGATTTTTGCTTATTCTTCTGTTACGCCGGTGAATTTTTTACTTGGCCGCCTTTTCTACAAAGTTCTTCAGCATC
>CAYYLZ010000087.1:0-7114 GCA_964472725.1 uncultured Oscillospiraceae bacterium | reverse complement strand
GGGGAAGGCTTGCCTTGTTGCAACTGCTGACTATAGTTTTTTGACAGTCTCAAACCGGGAATTGCCAGCGGCAATTCCCGGTTTGCTTATTATGTGCATATACCGCAAATCAATCCGCGCGCTCAAAATAGTTCATGATGAGCTGGGAAATATGGGCGCGGGTGGCGGTTCCCTTGGGGTCGAAGTTGACGCCGTCGCCCTCAAGGAGACCCTCCCTGGTGTTCCAGCATACGGATTCCAGAGCCCAGTCGGCTACCTTTTCGGCGTCGCCGTAAGGCAACTGATAGCTCCAGTCATCTTCGAAGCCTTCGCCCTTGTACTTCTCGTAGCGGTAGAATATGGCGGCCATCTGCTCGCGGGTGATGGCCTCGTCGGGGCGGAAGGAACCATCGGGGAAGCCATCGACAATGCCCACGGAGGAGGCCCAGCGGATAGCTTCGGAATAGCGGGTGTCGCTGTCCACATCGCTGTAGCTTGTCTGATGATCCACCACGGGGCAGCCCTCGTTGCGCCAAAGGGCTTCCACCAGCACTGCGCGGGTGGCCAGACCCTCGGGGTCAAAGGTCGTGTCGGAAGCGCCGTCTACCAAGCCATTGTCAAGCACGTAGTCCACGGCCTCGTGATACCAGTGCTTGTGGTCAACGTCGGTAAACACCTTGACGGCGCAGCGGCGGAAGCTTGCCTCCACGGTTACATTGCCGGAGGGCATCTTGAAGGTATAAGTGCCGTCGCCCTTGTCGGTCAGCTCAAGCTCGCGGCCGGTGCTGTCGGTTACGGTCAGCTGCGCCAGCTCGCAGTCGGCTGCCGGAACTACCGTCAGTGTAACGGTATCGCCGGAATATTTGCCGATATTGACGGTGCCGTTCTTGCCTGCCTCAACGGAAACGCGATGGTCGGAGGAAGAATTGCCAGAACCGCCGGGAACGCTGCCAGAACCGCCGGCAACGCTGCCCGAACCACCGGAGGTGTTATCGTTGCCACCGGAGGTGTTATCGTCGCCACCGGAGGTGTTATCGTCGCCACCGGAGGTGTTATCGTCGCCACCGGAGGTGTTGTCGTCGCCGCCGGGGGTATTATCGTCGCCGCCGGAGGTGTTATCGTCGCCGCCGGAGGTGTTATCGCCGCCGCCGGAGGTGTTATCGTCGCCACCGGAGGTGTTATCGTCGCCACCGGAGGTGTTGTCGTCGCCGCCGGGGGTATTATCGTCGCCGCCGGAGGTGTTATCGCCGCCGCCGGGGGTGTTGCCACCATCACCGTCGCCATTGCCCTCGCCGTTGCCGTCACCGGCGGGTTCGCCGGTAAGGGATATGCTGCGGCTGACAGCGGTTTCGGTGCCGTCGATGGACAGGGTCACGTTGTACTCTCCGGGCTGAGCCATCGGATTGACGGTCAGCACGCCGCCGGTGATGTCCATGCCCTCGGTGACTTCGTTGCCCTCACCGTCGGTCAGCGTCCACGTTACGTTCTGCGCGTCTATGGCCACGGTTCCCTCGCCGTCGGTCATAAAGTGGGGGAAGGTCACGCTGACCGTTCCCTCGGCGGGGATCTCAATAGTGCCGGCAGCGGGCGCAAACAGGGTCACATCGGTTGCCGTGATAAGCTCGCCGGAGTAATCCTGAAGGACGGGATTGCCATCAGCGTCGGTAACAGGATTACCTTCGCCGTCCACCTGCACAGGCTCCTTCAGTGTGCGGGTGAAGGTCTTTGTCAGGTACTTTTCGCTCTCGGGATCGGTGGCGGGATCGTAGTCGGGATTGGCTACGAAATATTCGGTGGTCACATTGACCTCGGGTCTTACATCACCGGTGTCGCCGGTGCGCAGCAGGTACACATTGCCCTTGCCGTTGATGGTCATGGTCTTGCCATCCTCGGAAATGGTATAGTCCTCGGCGTCAGTATAGACCATAACGCCGCCACTGCTGCGGCGCAGGCTGTAAAGGGTGGGATCAACGGTGGTGCCGCCACCTGTGTGGATAAGATTATCGGAGTCAAGGAAGTAAGCGCCCTCGCTGATGGCGACTATGCACTTGGAGTTGGCGTGGGTGTCCTCCAGCAGGTCGGAGCCTACCTCAAAGACCTTCACGCCGTACTGGGTGATGGGAACTCCGCCGAAGAAGAGCGCGTCGATAGTCTGCAGGGCGGCGTCCTTGATGCCGTCCTTGAATGCGTCCTTGATCTCGCCCCAGAGCCACTCGGTAAAGGTGGCCTTGGGAACGGGCTCGAAAATCACGGTGGTGGGTATCTCGGTGGTGGAGCCTTCCAGCGTGGTCACAAACACGTTGGTCAGCCTATAAACCAACTCCATGGTGCCGAGAGTCACCTTATCCACCATTGCGGAGGCGAGGTCGCTTTCGAACAGGCATGTGGTGACGTAATTGATGGTGATGGCCTGACCGGGCTTCAGCACCGGCACGCGGAAGGTCATCTCCTCGCCGAAATCTTCCTTGTCCAGATCCTCGAAGCGGGTCTCGGTTCCGTCGCTCCAGATGATGCAGGAGTACTGCTCGGCTCCGGTGATGCCGAAGGACAGATTATAAAGGTCGATGCCGACGCCTTCGGGGTCTTCGGTGTGGGATACGTTTTCCAGCTTGAACTGGACGCGGTATTCCTGCTCGCTGTAGGCGGTGTCCTGAGCCGTTACGGTCAGGTGCAGAGCGCTTCCGGCGTAGACCTTGATGGGCTTGTCGGTTGTGAATTCGGTGGTAAAGGGAGTTTTTACGCGGTCATCGCCTACGAAGTTGCCCATAACGGAGGCGGTCAGGTAGTATTCTCCCATGGCGTCGCCGCGGACATACCAGCTGACCTGACGGTCGTTGTACAGGGCGGCGCCGTCCACGTCAACGGCTCTTTCTATGGTGCCGACGCTGACGCGTTCACTCTGGCCGTAGTCCAGCATGGCTGCCAAAGACAGTCCCTCGGGCAGCTCCAGGGTGGCGATGCAGTCCTCAACGTCCTCCACGAAGGAGTTGTTGGCAAGGATCAGCTCCACGTGGAACATTTCCTTCAGCCAGTGAGTTTCGCCGTAGATGACCAGATAGTAGGACTTGCCTACGGGGAAGATACCCACGGTGACGCTGTCACTGGGAATGGGGCCACCCACGGAGGAATCCTCCAAGGGTCTATAGGTGCTCTCGTCACGGACGTAAGTGCCCCAGCCGAAGTTGGAACCGCCTACGAATTTGCCGGAGCTGTTGTAGTAGCCGGTGACGGGGATCTCAAAGGCCAGCTCGGGGGTGGGCAGGAAGCGCAGGGCAAACTCCTGCTTGACCACGTGGTTGTTGGCGGGGTCGGTAACGTCGATACCGGCGGCCTTGATCTCCTCGTAGGTCATGCGCTCGGCGGTGAGGCTGCCGCTGATGGCCTCCACGCCGCTCTTGCCTATAGCGATAGCCAGCGAGGCAGTGCCGGTCATGTCGGAGGTGACGTTGATGCTGCGCACGGCACCGCTGTAGCCGTTCTTGATGGCAATTACGGTGCAGAGACCGTGGGGCACGACCAGTGTTACGGTGCCCTCGCTGCCGGTGATGGAGGAGGTTTCAAAGCCATCTTCATTGGTGACGGTAACGGTTACGCCCTCCAGCAGGGGGGTGTTGGACACGTAGCCGTCGGTGACGGTGACGGTCAGCAGGGCGTGGGTTGCGTCCTCGCCGCTTATGTCGTAGACGGTAACGGTGCCGCTGACATGGGCGGAGTTGCCGCTGTTGTCGGTGACTGTCAGCTTGACGGTGTATTCACCGGCATCGGCGTAGGTGTGCTCGCAAAGAGCGCCCGAGCCTACGGAGCCGTCGCCGAAGTCCCATGCGTAGGACTTGATGGCGTCGTTATCGGTGGAGTTGACGCCGGAGAAGGTTACGGGAACGCCCGGTACGCCGGTGAGCACAGTGGGCAGGATAACTGCCACGGGAGGCTCGGTTTCGGCGGTTTCGGGAGTGACGGTGATCTCGGCCCTGGGGGAGATGGCGCCGTAGATATCTTCGGCTGCCACGCGAATGGTGGTTGCTTCGGTCAGTCCCGTCACGGTATAGGTGTTACTGCTCAGGTTGGCCAGCAGTACCTCGCTGCCGTTCTCCACACGGTAGACCTTGAACTGCTTGAGCAGGGTGGTGTCGCCCTCGTTCCAGCTAAGAGTGGAGCTCTTGTAGCCGGCCTCGGCGGTAAGTCCGGTGGGCTTTACCGGGGTGGTGTAGGCCATGATGGTCACGGTTTCGCTGCGCTGGGCAGTGTTGCCCGCAGCGTCGGTGACCTTGAAGTACAGGGTAGCGGTGCCGCTCAGCTCGGAAACGTCCCAATCAAACTCTGCTGTGGGGTTGGCGCTGTCGGTCTCCACGGGGTCAAACCATACCGCTCCGCCGCCGTTCAGGGAGTAACCGAACTCGATTTTGACTACCTTTCCGTCATCGGTGGCGGAAACCTGTACCTCAGCGTCGTGGCAGATGGTTATGTCGGAGCGAGGCCATACATCAAAGACCACGGGGTCTTCCGCATCTTCGAGTCTGGCGGCGGTGACCTCGGCAGCGGCGGTTTCATTGCCCACGGCGTCCACCGCAACCACGCGGTAGGTATGCCCGGCGTAGTCGGTCACGAGGTCGTCAAAGTAGACGTGGCGGCCTTCGCAGGTGCCGATGGTTTCGCCGTCGCGCTCGATGCGGTAGCTGCCGCCCTCCGCAACCAGAGCTTCGTCGCCGCTCCATGTCAGGCGAATCTTGTCGTAGAAGCCCTCGGCATTTACGTCGGCGGGGGTGTTGGGGGCGGTGTTGTCCACGGTGACGGTTATCTGTGCGGGTTCGCTGGCGTTTTCGAATTTGTCGTAGACAACGGCGGTGAAGGTATAGGTGCCGCTGTCCCACTCGGAAATGTCAATAGTAAAGGTTTTGGGGAAAATCGCGTCGCCGCTATGGTTCGCGCCGTCCTTGGAGTAGGGGTATTTCAGATTTACGCGGGCTATGCCGGCGGCGTCAGAGGCGTCCACAGTAATGATGATTTCTTTGTACTTGCCGCCGAAGAGAGCCGTGCCCAGCTCATTGAGAGCCGTGACGGAGTTCACCACGGGGGCGGTGGTATCGGCGAAGGTGACAGCCTCGGTGGGCTCGCTTTCGGCAACCAGGCCGCTGTAGCCCTGAGCCACCAGCTTGTAGGAATAGGGGCTGCCGGACTCAACGTCGGTGTCGATATAATCGCAGCTGAGAGCCTCCAGCGCGGCCTTGGCGGCGTCGCTGAGACCGTAGCCGCCGATGTTGTCCAGTATTTCGCCGACGGTGATGTCCTCTCTGCCCGTAACAATGGCGGTAAGCTCGGATTCAACGGCCTCTCTCAGGGCTTCTTCCACGTAGTCCTGAATGACGGCAGCCATGACGGTGCTCAGAGTGACCTTGCCGATCTCGGTGTCAATGGCCTCGTAAGTGCCGATGACGCCCTGTTCGTCCACCTCGGCGCGCAGCATGATGTATTTTTCCACGTTGTCCTCGGGCTTGGAGGCCTTCCAGCTCAGGAGGATACCCTCGCCCGCTGCTTCGGCGGTAAGGTTGGTGGGTGCTGCAGGGTAATTGGCGATTATGTAGTTAAAGACCACGGGCTCGGCGCTGTTTCCTGCGTTGTCAATGGAGTTGAAGGTGACGGTCAGCGTGTCGCCGTCGGTAAACTCGAGGGTATTAAGGGAGAAACTGTCACCCTGCAGGCTCTCGCTGCCGCTGGCTTCGCCGCAGCTCCACGCCATAGTCACGGACTCGACCTGGCTGAGAACGTCCTCGCTGCTTACGCCGAAGGAAATTTCGCCCCAGACCCGGGCGTTATCTTTGGGCGCTCTGTAGACGTTCAACTCGGGGGCAACGGTGTCCACCAGCACCATGACGGTGTCCGTGGTGGTGGAATTGCCCAGCTTGTCGGTCAGCACCAGATAATAGCTGTACTCGCCGTCGGGCTTGCTTTGGTCATCGTCGATGAAGGTGTTGCCCTCGGCGGTGGCCGGTTCTTCGGGGGTGAGTTCCACGCCGACCACGGGGTCGCGGTAGGCTCGGTGTACGGTGACAGAGTTCAGATCGTCAGCCGTTCCGCTCCAGCTCAGTGTGATTGTCTTGCCGTCCGCCTCGGCAGTAAGGCTGCCGGCGGAGGGGGCGGTATTGTCGATGTTAAGGGTGATGTTTTTACTGTTTTTATTGTCGGCGGCGTCGGTGACGGTGACCGTCAGAGTGTATTCGCCGCTGGACATATTGGATACATTCCAGTTGTAGGAGTCGCTCCACTTGACAGCGTCAGCCTCGCTGATAGTCCATGTTTTAATGGTGCCATTGCGCTCTCCGCAGCTCCAGCTCAGCTCCACCTTCTTGACGCCCACGTTGTCGGTGGCGCTGACGTCGATGCTGATGGTCTCGGTAGTGCCGCCTGCGGTGACGGGTTCGGCACTCAGCTCAACTTCGGGCTTTTCGCTGTCGTCGGAGGGCAGCTTTGCGCGGCAAACAGTCATATTATATGCGCCGTCTGTCAGCAGCAGGGAGATTTTGCCGAAGTCGTCCGAACCGAGCTCATCGCAGAAGCTCTTGGGCAGGGTTATTGCACGCTTTCCGTTTTCTTCGGAAAGGGTGTAGCTGTCCGGCATGGTGTCGGTGGACATATCCATCATGCCGTCCTCATCCGTGTCAATAAACGGCGAGAACTGTAAGGTGTCGGCGGAGGCGTTTTCCCATGTGATGACGGCCTCGCCATCGGAGTTGAGGTCGACGGTAAGGGTGCTTTTGCCCTCCTCGTCCACGCCCATGGCGGGGGCGGTCACGTCGTTGGTCTCCAGCCAGGCAAGCTCCCAGCTGATATTGCCGCCTTCGTCCACAACGGCGACCATATAGGCCGGGCCGTCGGCATAGGCAACGGGCACGTTGACGGAATGGATATTATAGGCCTGAGAGGAGGACGCGGCGTTTAGCTTTGTCCAGGACCGCCAAGTGTATTCGGTGACCTCCTCCGGGCAGCTCCAGTACAGAGTTACCACGTCGGAAAGCTCCTCGTAGCCGGCTTCGGGATTGGACTCCTGCAGCATTTGCAGCAGCATATAGCCGTCATAATCGAATTCCGTGCCCTTCAGCTCTGTCTGCCACTTAAGGTTGGCATCGGTGGCGGCCTTGGC
>CAYYLZ010000086.1:0-7128 GCA_964472725.1 uncultured Oscillospiraceae bacterium | reverse complement strand
CGCAGACCTTATACAGGAAAGGCTCGTTTACGCCAAGGAGCTTACCATGACGGGCAGCGCGGCGGAGCAGTCTTCTGAGAACATAGCCACGACCTTCGTTGGAGGGCAGAACACCGTCGGAGATCATGAAGGTTGCGGAACGGATATGGTCGGTGATAACACGCAGAGAAACATCGTTCTTCTGGCTCTGACCATAGGTCGCACCGGTGATCTCGGAAACCTTGTTGGTAATGTTCATAACAGTGTCAACATCGAACAGGGAGTTTACGTCCTGCATTACAACAGCCAGTCGCTCAAGGCCCATACCGGTATCGATATTCTTCTGAGCGAGGTCAGTGTAGTTACCGTTACCGTCGTTGTTGAACTGGGAAAAAACGTTGTTCCATACTTCCATGAAACGGTCACAGTCGCAGCCGACCTTGCAATCGGGCTTGCCGCAGCCGTACTTCTCACCACGGTCATAGTAGATCTCGGAGCAGGGGCCGCAGGGACCGGAACCGTGCTCCCAGAAATTATCTTCCTTGCCGAAGCGAACCATATGGCTCTCGGGAACGCCGATTTCATTTACCCAAATGTCATAAGCCTCATCGTCATCAACATAGACGGAGGGGTACAGACGGGCGGGGTCAAGACCCATCCACTCGGGAGAGGTCAGGAATTCCCAGCTCCATGCAAGAGATTCGTGCTTGAAATAGTCACCGAAGGAGAAGTTGCCAAGCATCTCAAAGTAGGTGCCGTGGCGGGCAGTCTTACCTATGTTCTCAATATCACCGGTACGAATGCACTTCTGGCAGGTGCAGACTCTGCGTCTGGGGGGTTCCACTTCGCCGGTGAAATAAGGCTTCATGGGAGCCATACCGGAGTTGATAAGGAGCAGAGATGCGTCGTTCTGGGGAATAAGAGAGAAGCTGGGCAGACGCAGATGACCCTTGCTCTCGAAAAATGAAAGGAATTTTTCTCTGATTTGATTTACGCCAAGCTTTTCCATGACTGGATTTTCCTCCAATATACTGTAAATTTACTGCTTATCCGCCGTATTCGGAGCTGTTTGTAAACTCCTTGAAGGACGAATAGTAGGTGAAGAACCTGTGGGTGCCGTCGGTACTGAGGGCATAGTAATAATAGTTGGTATCGTCAGGGTTAAGGGCTGCACCGATAGAAGTTATACCGGGGTTGGATATAGGTCCGGGAGGCAGTCCCTCATAGACGTAAGTGTTATAGGGATGGTCAACCTGGAGATCTTCATAGCTAAGACTATCCTTGTGCTCGCCAAGTGCATACTGTACGGTAGCATCTATCTGCAGGCGCGGGAAATCGTAGCTGTTAAGACGGTTATAAATTACAGACGCGATGGTTGTACGCTCACTGTCGGTGGCAGCTTCCATCTCTATCATAGACGCGATGGTCATGATTTCATCAAAGGTATATCCCATTTCCTCGGCTCGCAGGTACATATGCTCCTTAACACGACGCTCAAAGTTATCAAGGAACTTTTCAATAGCGTCCTCGGGGTCGGAGTCCACGTAGAACTCATATGTGTCCGGGAACAGGTAACCTTCAAGACGGCTTTCGTTCCCCAGCTTGTCCTGGGCAAGGAAGTCATAATCGAACTCATAATTTGCCGCACATTCGAGCAGCACATCAACGTCACATACGCCCTTATCTTCAAGCAGCTGGAAGGTCTGCACCATATTGCGACCTTCAGGAATGGTGACTTTCACGGTTTTAAGAGGGCCTTCGGTCTCCTTAAGATTTGTAACTATGGCGCGATAGTCAAGATGGGAACTCAGCGTATACGTACCCGGAGTTATCTTTTCCTCTGCCGTAGAAAACTTGGAGAATATCTCGAAGAGGAAAGAATACTCGATTATACCCTTATCCTCAAGCTGCTGCGCCACTTCTTTAATGGTAAAGTCTTCACTGACGGTTATTTCGGCAGTAACAAGCTCCTTGTTAAGAGAAAGAACGTCGTTAGCCGCAAGCCAGCCTATGGCAGCAAGCGCCACACTGATACAAACTACCACAAAGAAATACATAATGCCGCCCATACAGCCGGTGCGGTAATGTCTGTTGCGTCTTATAGGTCTGAAATCACGGGCTTCATACTCGTCTTTATAGTCGTTCTCCTCCGACTCATCGTCAGTGACAACTTTCTTGAAGACATGAGTTTCATCCACATCCTCGCGAGACTCGTTTTCCACCGCCTCGGGAGGCGTTTTGAACACCATCGTGTTCTCCTTTTCGCTGTTCTGCGTGTCGGGGACATTTATATCAAGAAGCTGGGATATTTCACCGCTGTCTATCTTGCGTGTTTTTTCCTTTGCTTCAGGCTCATAATCCTTTTCAAAGTCGAAGAAATCACGTGGCAGCTTCGTTTCGGCAACAGTAACCTCAGGCTGCGCCGGCTCTGCGGCATCCTCAACCTGCTCTTTGATTTTCTTTTCTTCCTCATAGCTCTCTTCGCTGACACTTTCGGCAATGCTTACCAATCGGTCAAGAAGAGCATTAAACTTTTTCTTATTGTTTTCTGCCATCACACACCTCTTTTCTCAGATGGCTGTAACACATTTTGCGCTGTCGGCATAGTATAAGCCGAAAGGTAAAGCGCAGGGCGCTGAACCAATCGCGGCTCCCAATATATTTGACCGCGCGTTGGGAGCCGAATTATCTAAGCGCGGAGAAAGGAACATAATCATGCTTTGTGGAACTAACAACAACTGCTGGATCTGGATCATTCTCATCATAATCCTCTTCGGCTGCGGCGGCTGGGGCAACGGCTGCAACGGTGGCTACAACACCACTTCCTGCGGCTGCAATGGCGGCTGCACCAACACCTGCTGCTGATTTCCTATACGCGAGGCTCTCTTAACGAGAGCCTCATTTTATTATGAGCAAACCATTGACTTACGCAGTTCTTCCACAGCATCGCTGCCCTTGAAATATCTAAGCAGCTCAAAACCGAATTCGAGAGCGGCACCGGGGCCTCGACCGGTAATTATCTTACCGTCCACACAGGCGGGGCTTTCGCCAAATTTACCACCGGGCATTTCCTCTTCCATGCCGGGGTAGCATACAGCCTTTACTCCATTGAGGAAGCCAAGCTTGTAAAGAACTGTGGGACCTGCGCATATCGCGGCAAGGGCAATACCCTTATCCCCTGCATTTTTTATAAGCTCCATAGCGGTCTGACTGCTCAGGATACTTTCAACGCCGCCAAGACCGCCTGGAACAACGAGCATATCAATATCATCCTGCTTTATTGCCGCAACGGACGTATCGCAGTTTATCGCTATACCATGAGCGCCCTCAACGGTCAAGCCACCGATTCCGGCAAAAACAGCCTCTACTCCGCCTCGTCTGAGAATATCAAGAGGCGCTACAGCCTCTATTTCTTCGAAACCCTTGCCAAGAAGAATGTATACCATATGCTCACTTCCTTTTTTAGTGATTTCGGTCCTCAATGCTGATTGGAAACCAGCTCTACGACCTCCGCATGAATATCCTCTATTGTACGCATTTTGCCGTTCTCAAGGCAATCCACACGATTCCATGAGTAGAAATCTGCCGCGTCACGAGCCGCATCACAGCAGCTCGCCAGATATTCCATATCCTTTTCGTGAATATCAGCGGAGGTGCCGGTTGCATTTTCACGACTGCGCATCTGAGCCGACGCTGCGTCGGCACTTATATCCATGAAAACGACCATGTCCGGTGCGGGCAGGCCCATTTTCGTGTATTCCAAATCATAAAGCCAATCGAAGAAGGGGCGGCGCTCCTCCCTGCTGAGCTTGGAGGCCTGATGGACAGCGTTTGAAGTGGCGTATCTGTCAGTTATTATAAGCCCGCCGTTTTCATAATACTCGCCCCATTCCTTTTTATATGAGGCAAATCTGTCGACTGCAAAAAAAGTGGACGCCGCGTAGGCATTCACATCACCGGGACGAGATCCGAATTCTCCGCCGAGGTACATTCTTATGAGCGCCGAAGAAGGCTCGGAATACTGGGGAAAGACAAGGCTTCTGAATTCAACGCCATCGGCCCTGAGTTTCTCGCATAGCAGCTTATATTGAGTTGACTTACCGGAGCCGTCGATGCCCTCAAATACTATCAGCTTTCCTCTGCTCATGATTTCTTTCCTCTTATTCTTGCGCCGACAGCCGCAAAAAGGAATATCGGCAGCTTTATCATTCTTTGAATTCTGCTCGGCTGCTTTATAAGACGGTACAGCCACTCAATACCGAGCTTCTGCCAGCTTTCCGGCGCACGCCGCACCGTGCCGGCAAATACGTCAAGCACACCGCCAAGACCCATCATAAGGCCTACATTGAGCTTTGACGCGTTATTATGCATCCATATCTCCTGCTTGGGCGCACCGAGGCAAACCAGCAGCAGGTCGGGTGCGGCCGCGTTTATTTTCTCAATAACGGGCGCATCGTCCTTGAAGTAACCGTCAGCCGTTCCACATATCTTTATCCCCGGAAACTGCGCTGAAATATTCTCAGCCGCCTTCTCGGCTATGCCGGGCTTTGCGCCCAGCAGATAAAGAGTCTTTCCTGTTTCGGACAAGCGTGCAAAAAGTTTCGTACCGAGGTCGATACCGGGCACTCTGCCTTTCAGCGAAACACCAAGTATCTTCGCTCCGTATATTACTCCGATGCCGTCCGGCACCACAAGGTCGGCCGCCGCAACAGACTCCTTTAACGCAGCATTGTCACGACACATCCAGACGATTTCCGGATTTGGCGTGACTACATAAGCGCTGCGCCGCTGCTCCATAAGCTCAAAGGCTTTGGCTGCGGCCTCTTCCATATTAAGATTATCGAATTCTACGCCCAATACTTCAGTACGCATAGATTACCTCAAAGTTGGGAGAATACTTCGCCTATCTTGTCAGCGATCAGCAGATCTGCATCGCTGTCATAGGGCGTAGGCGATTTGTTTATAAGGACAAGCTTATTGCCGCGATAATACTGCAGAAGTCCCGCCGCCGGATAAACCGTAAGGGAGGTTC
This sequence comes from uncultured Oscillospiraceae bacterium, assembly GCA_964472725.1. Lineage (GTDB taxonomy): Bacteria > Bacillota > Clostridia > Oscillospirales > Oscillospiraceae > RGIG6375. The sequence goes on along the minus strand of CAYYLZ010000086.1, from coordinate 2,117 downwards.
CGCCGATTATGAGCACATCGGCATTTCTTATATAATCCACAGACTTGCGCACGGTAGTATCGTCAAGGCCTTCTTCATAGAGAACGACCTCGGGCTTGACCGTACCGCCGCAGCTGCATTTGGGCACGCCGTCGGAGCCAACGATATAATCCAGCTCATACTTCTTGCCGCAATGCATACATCTGTTTTTATGGATAGTACCGTGAAGCTCCATTACCTCCCTGCTTCCGGCAAGCTGATGCAGACCGTCAATATTCTGAGTTATAACGGCCTTGATCTTACCCTCCGCTTCAAGCTGAGCCAGCTTCAAATGGCAGGCATTGGGCTTTGCATCGGTATATATCATTTTATCCTTATAGAAGCGATAGAATTCCTCGGGGTCGCGCATAAAAAATGTGTGGCTGATGATAGTTTCCGGAGAATAATCATACTTCAGGTTATATAATCCGTCCACACTTCGGAAATCGGGGATGCCGGACTCGGTACTGACTCCAGCGCCCCCGAAAAACACGATATTATCCGAGTTTTCTATCCACTGCTTAAGCGTTTTTACGCTTTCAGTCATAAGAAACCTCTTTACTGATTACTGGTTGGTGCTGTAGTTGGGAGCTTCCTTGGTGATATAGATATCGTGGGGGTGGCTCTCCTTAAGAGCGGCACCGGTAATCTTGATGAACTTGGACTTGGTGCGCAGATCTTCGATGGTGGGAGTTCCGCAGTAGCCCATACCGGAGCGGATACCGCCGATCATCTGGTAGATGGTATCAGTAACACTTCCCTTATAAGGCACACGGCCTTCTACGCCTTCGGGAACCAGCTTCTTTGCGTTCTCCTGGAAATAACGATCCTTGCTGCCGTTTGCCATAGCAGCGAGAGAACCCATGCCGCGGTATACCTTGAACTGACGACCCTGATAAATCTCGGTTTCACCGGGACTTTCCTCGCAGCCTGCGAAGAGAGAACCCATCATTACAACACTGGCGCCTGCGCCGAGAGCCTTAACGATGTCACCGGAATACTTGATACCGCCGTCTGCGATGATCGGAATACCGAACTCAGCAGCTGCCTCGGCAGCGTCAGCAACGGCAGTAATCTGGGGAACGCCGATACCTGCGATAACGCGGGTGGTGCAGATGGAGCCGGGGCCGATACCGACCTTGACGCAGTCTGCGCCAGCCTTGATGAGGTCGCGGGTACCCTCTGCGGTAGCGACATTACCTGCAATGAGCTGAACGTCAGGATACTTGGACTTGATCATGTCAATGCACTTGAGAACGTTCCTGGAGTGGCCGTGAGCGGAGTCGAGACCCAGAACGTCTACGCCGGCGTCGATAAGAGCGGCCGCTCTGTCAAGAACGTCAGCGGTGATACCCAGTGCGGCGCCGACAAGAAGTCTGCCTTTCTCATCTCTTGCGCTGCGGGGATAGGTAACGGCCTTCTCAATATCCTTGATGGTGATAAGGCCCTTAAGAGCATAATTATCGTCTACGATGGGGAGCTTTTCAATCTTATGCTGGCGAAGGATATCCTTTGCCTGCTCGAGGGTGGTGCCTTCCTTAGCAGTGATAAGGTTTTCCTTGGTCATGACCTCATAGATGGGTCTGTCCATATTTTCCTCGAACTTCATGTCACGGTTGGTAATGATGCCAACAAGTTTGCCGTTCTCAACGATCGGCACACCGGAGATCTTGAACTTGCCCATAAGCTCATCAGCCTGAGCAAGAGTGTTCTCGGGAGAAAGATAGAAAGGATTAGAAATGACGCCGTTTTCGGAACGCTTTACCATATCGACCTGCTCAGCCTGCTGGTCGATGGACATATTCTTATGAATAATACCAATGCCGCCCTCTCGTGCCAGAGCAATAGCCATGCGGGATTCGGTTACGGTATCCATAGCTGCACTGACCAGGGGGATATTAAGCTTTATTTTCTTTGTAAGCCAGGTGGAAAGATCAACCTGATTGGGAACGACCTCGCTGGCGGAAGGCACCAGAAGGACGTCGTCAAAGGTGATGCCTTCACCGACTATTCTGTCATAAAAACTTGTTTTTTCTGCCAAAGCAAACAGCTCCTCTCCAACGTATTATTTAAACGTATTATTATGTTAGTTTACTACG
>CAYYLZ010000085.1:0-7133 GCA_964472725.1 uncultured Oscillospiraceae bacterium | reverse complement strand
AAAAAGCGGGGAGCGGATAGCCGCTCCCCGCATTGTCCTTTTAGGAGCAAGTGGTTCTGCAATTAGATCTCGAGATAGCTGTCAGCGTACAGAGTCTCGTTCTTGATGATGTCGCAGGACTTGATGGTCTCCATGAGACGCAGGTCGCAGGGGTTAACGATAGCGGAGGTGAGGCCGCACATCATAGCCATAGCAACCATAGCGCTATCCATGATGGGACGGATGTGCTTGGGCATACCGTTGGAGTTGTTGGACAGACCACCGGTAGAGTTGAGGCCCTGCTCAGAAATCATTCTGATGAACTCGAGAACGTCCATCTGCTTATCCTGCATGCCCTTGATAACAAGGAACAGGGGGTCGAACCACAGATCTTCGGGCTCCATGCCGAGGGTGAGACCACGCTCGAGCATTTCCTGGAGGTAAGCCATACGCTCGTCGTTGTCAGCAGGAACGCCAGCCTTGGAGCAGAGAGCTACGCAGATAGCGTCGTTGTTAGCAGCCAGATCGATGTACTCGATACGGTCGCCAGCGTCAGCGGAGTTAACGATGGGCTTGCCCTTGGAACGGTTGTAAACAGAGATACCGGCCTCGATAGCCTTCATGTTAGCGGTGTCGAGAGCGAGGGGAACGTTATCGAAAGCACCCTGCAGGGTGGTAACAGCCCACTTCATGAGCTCTTCGCCGTTGGACTCAGCAGGACCGATGTTCAGATCCAGATAGGTAGCGCCAGCCTTGAGCTGCTCTTCGGCTCTCTTGAGGATGGGCTCGGGATTCATGGTGTTCATTGCCTCGCGGATAACGGGGGAAATGCAGTGAATTCTTTCACCGATGACTACAAATTTACCCATGGTAATAATCTCTCCTTATAAATATTAGGGGGGATAGGTTCCGGCTGATTAAGCCTGGAGGTCCTTCATGAACTTAACAAGGCCAACTGCCTCGGCAGGACCGACAACGACGTTCCAATCGGGAAGCTTATCCTGAACTTCGCCCTTCAGAACTGCTACCTTACCGGGAAGGATAAGGGTGCGGTTGTTGATCTTGTTGGCAATTTCGTACTCGTTAATGAACTTAACTATGGTGCTTGCGCTCAGCTTACCAGCTGCCCAAGCGGTAAGAACGGAGTAGCCGCCTGCATCGCTGATGAGCAGGTTGCAGGGAACGCCGGAGCGCTCCAGCTCGCCGGAAACGACGAAGTAAGTAAGAGCAAAGTCAACGGTGATGCAGCAGGGAGCATCAGCGTCAGCCTTGTTGAGGGGATAGATGCCGGGCTCGACCTTCATGGGCTTCTGAGGATCGGTGAATACGTTCTGGCGCAGGCCGTGCAGCGCGAGGGACTTTGCATAGGTCATGTCGCTGAGAACAACGATGGAGCCGTACTTCATGGTGAAGAGGGAAGCGAGAGCGGTCTCGAAAGCCTCGTCGCCGGCAGCCAGCTTGCCAACGTTAACGATGGTGGGATAGCCGAAGGTTCTGTCCTTGTTCAGGAGAGCAGCGCGGCGGATCTGAACAGCGCCCTCGAAAGCGGCCTTGACGGAAGCAGTGCCGACATCGAGAATGAGGTTCTTGTTGCCGAGAGCCTCGATCTTGGTAACGGTTTCATAAAGCTCGTCGAGGTCAGCGCCGGTAACGCCGAGAACGCAGCCGAGCTCGGTAGCAACAGCGCTCATAGCCTCGTAGTTGGAAGCGTTTGCGCCGTTGAGGATGGGCTGAGCGTCCTTGATAGCGGTAGCAGCAGCCTTCATGGTCTCAACATCAGTGCAGTTGAGGACTACGCCACGGTTTGCAGCAGCAGCCTTCTGAGCAAGAGCAACGAACTCGTCCTTCTTCTCGCCGCAGTTGACGAAGATGTACTCGCAGTACATACGCTCGCCGATACGATCGTAATCAACCTTCATGCTCTCAGCGATCTTTGCATCGTTGTCTTCCATATCGGTGCAAACGGTCATAGCATAGAGGGTCTTGCTTACGAAGGTCTTCTCGTGTCTGTAAAGAACGGTCTCGCCGCCGAGCTTGAACTCAGCGTCGCCGGCCTTAACAGCGATGGTCTTCATGGGAGGTGCGTTGGACTCGTTAACCTTTGCCAGAACCTCATCAGAGAGGTGGGGGCATTTGGTGATTTCAACTGCACCGGAAGCAACCTTCATGGAGAAAGCCATGCAGGTGGGGTTGCCGCACTCCTTACAGTTGGTCTTGGGAGTGAGCTTGAATATATCAATACCTTTAAGTGCCATTACAGTAGTCCTCCTCAGATAAGTTCTTTGATCAGCTTGGCAACCGCAGCAACAGACTCAGGATGTCTGAGGATAACTGCGTTAGAACCGGAAGCGAGAACGGCAGCAGCGGTGGTAACTTCCATGCCGATACCTCTCTTCTCCTGGCTGCCCCATGCGGGCATATCTTCCTCGGAAGCGATGGACTCCTTAACGCCCCAGGTCTCGGAACCTACGGGAGTCATGATGGGGAGCTGGAGGGAAGCGTCGTTCTGACCAAGAGCAGCAGCCTTAACGCGATCCATGGTGGAAACAACGTACTCGAAACCGTAACCAGCAGCAGCGGTACCGGTGTTCATAACGATGTTGGAAGCATTTACGCCCATCTGAGTGATGAGAACGTTGAGCTGCTTTGCGAGGTTGATATCAACAGCGGACTCAGCGCCGACCTTCTGGCCGTAAGCGAGACCGGCGGAAGCGGCGATACCCTTGTAGTTAGCTTCCTTAGCAGAGAACATGAGAACGTTCTTGCCCTGGAGAGCGTCTGCAACCTTGGTGAAGAGCTGAGCGTCCTTCTCGTCGTTCTTGCAGCCGGCGACTACGAGGGGCTTGTCGATAGCTTCAGCAACAGCCTTAGCGGTAGCTACGCAATCCTCGATGGGAGCGTCGTTGCCGTTGGGGTCTGCGCTGTCGAGTCTCAGACAGACAAAATCAACAGCTTCGAGGGAAGCAGCTTTCTTTGCCATGTCGGCGATGGTTGCACAGTCGGCATAGAAGCCGCTGATACCGGGAACCTGGTCTGCATAGCCGAGGTCAGAAATCTCGATTCCTACCTTGGGTGCGTTCTCGATGGCGCCGTCAAAGGTGTACAGGGGGAGTACGTTCTCTCCGCCAAGTACGATCTTCTTGTCGCCAACGCCGAGCTCCACGGTGTTGATAGATGCGTTGTACTTTTGAACAGGCTTTTTAAAAGGCATCTTCAATTCTCCTTTTACAAATGTATTTTTTGGATTATATCGCGTACCGCGACCTTTACGGGCGCGTCCTCGGGCAGTTTAACAAGGGGTATACCTTCGGTGTCATACTTATAAACCAGCTCGTCCATGGGGACAACGGCGAGAAGATCGAGATTCTGAAGAGCGATCTCTTCCTTGATGCCGTCCGACAACTGACCGTCGGGAGCCTTGTTGATGATGAGCTTTACCTGCTTTGCCTTCAGGTCCAGGCTCTCCACCAGCTTTGCTATACGACCGACCGCCTGAACACCACGGCGGGAGCAGTCGCTCACCAGCAGGATAACATCTACATTGGGCAGGACACCGCGGCTGATATGTTCCATACCGGCCTCGTTGTCAACAACGGTGTAGGTATATCCACCGGCGTATTTTGCAACCTGGGTCTGCAGCAGGCCGTTTACGAAGCAGTAGCAGCCGTGACCCTGGGTACGACCCATAACGAGAAGGTCATAATCGTCCATCTCGGCAAGGGCGCTGTTGAACTTTATCTCGGCATAGTCCTGCTTGGACATGCCTGCGGGAATGGGGCTGGGAGTCATCAGCTCGGCCTGAGCGATCTCCTCACGGATATCGCCGAGAGTGGTCTCTACCTCTACGCCGAGAACCTCATTGAGGTTGGAGTTGGCGTCGGCATCAACGGCCAGAACGGGTCCCTTTCCCTTTTTGCTCAGGTAGTGGATGATAAGTCCGCTGAGCGAAGTCTTACCGGTGCCGCCTTTACCGGCGACAGCAATAGTAATGGGCATGGGCTTACCTCCTGAATGAATTTTCGGCAGTGATCAGGCTGCCTGGATCTTTACAACACCGTTTACAAGGTCTGCGGAGATGAGGGTTCCTTCAACGGTGAACTCTTCACCGAGGATATCTACCATAACGATGTTATCACCCTCGATGCTGATCTTGCTGATGTTTTTGGCAAGAACGGTTTCGGTGCCGCTCTTATTTACCATAGCGGTTGCAAGGCACATAATAGTCCCTCCAAAACGGAAATAAACTTTTTACTCGCTTACCAGCATAAGAGCCTCATTAAGCTCTGCGTTACCCTGATTGAAGAGGGTAACGGCGGCGGCTATACGCTCTGCGGCCTCGGCTCTGCCGATTTCGCGAAGCTTGCCTGCCAGCTCTTCCAGCTCCTCAGCATGGTGGATATTATGATGAAGCATAAAGTCCAGAAGGGCGCGGGTCTCCTTGATGGCGGGGTCTGCGCCGTGGTCATGCTCATGGGGAATACCCATAGCGTGAAGCTCGTCATGGCTGTGGGCGTGACCGTGGCCGTCGTGGTGATGACCATGGCTGTGCTCATGGACATGCTCATGGGTATGGGCTACACCGTCATGAGTATGCTCGTGGCTGTGAGCGTGAGGATGCTCATGGCTGTGATCGCCGTGAAAACCTTCGTGCATATCTGTCTCCTTTCCGCGGAAAAGGGCCGAATAGGCGCACTCCTCCACATAGGCACATCATATCTTCGTTATTATATATACTTTTTCCCATTTAATCAACTGTAAATTGAAACAAATTAACGCGCAATGTGGGAAAAAGTTTCAAAGTTTTAGATAAAAAAATAACGAAAATTGCGTTCCCAGTGCAGAAAAACATATTCAATCTGCCCGCCGCTGCATGTATTTTGCAAGGGCAAAGCTATGGTATTTTACAATTATTTTTTCTTTTAGTCAATATCGAATGGACAAAAATTTATTCCATTTCCATTTATACTCCTTTGTTCGTCCATTTTCGCCCCAGCGCAGCTTTTCTTGTTGTATATTTTTTAATGCCGTGTTAAAATCCAAGTAATAATACACTTAACGGAAAGGTTGATGCTTTTTGAAAACTCTGCTCCGTGTAGCCAAGGAAGCCAGGGCTTACAAGGGCTACCTCATCGTCGCAGCTATATGCATAATCATAATGACTGTTTTCAGCCTCATCACCCCAAGGGTACAGACCATGATAGTGGCCGAACTGGAGGGCGGCGTGGACGAAGCGGCACTCAAGCGCATTCTCGTTCTTGTAGGCATAATTCTTGCGCTCTACATAATCCGCGGACTTTTCCGCTTCATCTCAAACGTGCTTGCCCACAAGGCCGCATGGCGCGTCGTTCACGAGGTTCGCATGAAGCTCTACAGCCGCATGCAGACCTTTGACACCGAGTATTTCACCAGCACCAAGACCGGCGATCTGATGAGCCGCGTGGTAAATGATACCGCCAACTTCGAGCAGCTTTACGCTCACATAATCCCCGAGTCCGCCTCCAACCTCATCACCTTCCTTGGCGTCACCGTAATTCTCTTTACCATGAACGCCAAACTGGCCGCCATCACCTGCATTCCCCTGCCCTTTATCATTCTGGTATGTCTTCTCTGCACCAAGCGTCTTCAGCCCACCTTCCGACGCACCCAGAAGGCTCTGGGTGAGATGAACGCCTCTCTGCAGGACAGCTTCTCCGGCATTCAGGAGATCCGCGTTTTTGCTCAGGAAAAGCGTCAGGCAGCCAAGGTCAACGAATCCGTAAACGAATACTCCGAGGCAATGTACGAAAGCGTTTACATAGGAGCCTTCTTCCAGCCCAGTATTGAGTTTCTCACCTCTTTCGGCACCATCATCGTACTGGGTATAGGCGGCGTGCTTGCCTATTATGACAATATTTCTGTTTCCTACATAGTCGGTTTCCTGCTCTATCTTTCCCTGTTCTTCGCTCCTATTACCGGCCTTACCCATCTCGTTGAGCAGGCTCAGCAGGCCATTGCCTCGGCTGAGCGCGTACTGGAGATAATCGACCAGCCCATTAAAATCCAGGATGACGAAAACGCCGTGGAGATCGCAAAGCCCGAGGGCGAGATCACCTTCGAGAACGTAGGCTTCGGCTACACTTCCGAGAAGCCCATTCTTGAGGACGTAAGCTTTACCGTAAAACCCGGCCAGTTCTATGCCATTGTCGGCCCCACCGGCGTAGGCAAGACCACTCTTGTGAAGCTGGCGAACCGCCTTTACGACCCCGACAAGGGCAACATAAAGATGGACGGCGTTGACCTGCGCAAGCTGTCGCTGGCCTCCCTGCGCCGCGCCATAGCCTTCGTACCTCAGGACACCTTCCTCTTCAACAGCACTATTGCCGAAAACATCTCCTTCGCCCGTCCCACCGCCACCCGCGAGGAAATAATCGAAGCAGCCAAGGCCGCTCGTATTCACGACGATATCATGGAGATGCCCGAGGGCTACGATACCCTTACCGGCGAGCGCGGCGTAAAGCTCTCCGGCGGTCAGAAGCAGCGCATCGCCATCGCCCGTGCCATACTCTGTCAGGCGCCCGTGCTTATTCTCGACGAGGCTACCTCCTCCGTTGACGCTGAGACCGAGCGCATGATACAGCGTTCCATCAACGAGCTCAGCGGCAGCCACACCATCATCGCAATCGCCCACCGTCTTTCCACCGTCAAGAACGCCACCTGTATCCTCGTATTCGAGGAGGGCAAGATAGTCCAGCGCGGCACCCACGAGGAACTGCTGGAGCAGGACGGTCTGTACGCCCGCATGTACCGCGCCCAGACCGAAAAGGAAGAAATGGCCGCGTGGTAATATAAAGCTAAGTTTGCCCTTGCAGGCAAAACTGTGGTTCACAGATAATCCAAGGCCGGAGATTGCCACGGCCTACGGCCTCGCAATGACAGACTTGGGAAATTTGCGTTGCAAATCACAGCGATACAGTCTAAAGATTTGTCATTCCGAGCGCAGCGTGGGAATCTCCAGCGTAACGAATAGATAGGAATTTACGTCAACGAACTTTGTACATAAACCGAAACACCACAGATTCCTGTGAATCTGTGGTGTTTCAGTGTGTCAAAAAAGTTTGCGGCACGTCCGTGCCTTAGTAGAATGTATGAGTAATGCATGGCTTCTCCCTTGAGGA
>CAYYLZ010000084.1:0-7144 GCA_964472725.1 uncultured Oscillospiraceae bacterium | reverse complement strand
CCTGAGGCAGCAGGCGTCCCCAGTTGATGGAGTTGGCGGAGGAAAGGAAATATCCCCTCTCGTCCAGCTCGGCACGCAGCTGCTCATCGGAGAAGATGACTTTAACGCCGCTCTGCGCGTCGTCGAAGTTGCCTTTTACGGCGCAAACGCCTACGTTTTCGCCCTCCTGAGTGGTCATCTGCAGCTTCTGCACATCGGAAACGCCGTCCTCGGGATAGAATACCAGAATGGAGGTTCCCGCAACGTCCTTGAATCCTTCAAGGGCAGCCTTGCCGGTATCGCCGGAGGTGGCAACCAGTATGCATACTTCCCTGTTCTCGCCGGTCTTTTTAAGGGATGCGGAAAGCAGGTGGGGCAGCATCTGCAGCGCCATATCCTTGAAGGCGCAGGTGGGGCCGTGCCACAGCTCAAGGAAAGCGGTGGTATCGTCCAGCTTTCGCAGGGGCGCGGAGTCGGGAGTATCGTAATTATCGCTGTAAGCGGCAGACGCAAATCCGCGTATCTCCTCCTCGGTGAATTCCTCAAGGAAGAGTTTCATTATCTTCACTGCACGCTCTCTGTAATCAGCCTTGCAGAGCAGTTCGATCTCACCCATGCTTACTGCGGGAAATGTATCGGGAGTGAACAGGCCGCCGTCACGGGAAAGGCCGGTGGCGATAGCTTGCGCGGCAGTCATATTCAGTGCACTGTTTCTTGTACTTACATATCGCATATATTTCGCACCACTCTCATCAGATTATTATAGAAAATATCGTCGAGCAGGGTCTTGGAATATCCCCTGTCAGCCAAAGCGCTGTAAATATTCGCCCAGCCGTCAACTCCGGTAATACCCGCAGGCAGCCGGTCGCAGCCGTCAAGGTCTCCGCCCAAAGCGAGAACGCTCTCGCCGCCTACGTCCAGTATGTGCTCTATATGACGCAGACAATCGTCCATGCTGTCGCCGCCAAGGAACTGAGCGTACAGATTAAGTCCCGTAACGCCGCCCGCGTCACGCAGGGCGCGAAGCTGCTCATCGCTGAGATTGCGGCTGTGCTTATGTACGGCGGCAGCATTGGAATGGCTGGCTATGACGGGCTTCTCCGCAATTTCCACAGTGTCCCAGAAGCCGCGCTCGGAGATGTGGGACAGGTCTACTATAACGCCCATGCTCTGACAGCGGCGAACCAGTTCCTTACCCTTTTGGGTAAGGCCAAGCTCGGTATCCTCGGTATTGGTGCCGGAAATGCCGTTGGCGTTATTCCAGGTAAGGGTGAGCATACGCACACCCTTTTCGTAAGCTTCCTCAAGACGCTCGCCCTCGTCGAGAATGAAAGCACCCTCAACAGAGAGAAACGCAGCAAGCTTATTGGCTTCGGCTGCCTTTTCGGCGTCGGCAGCGCATTTGCAGAACTGCATACGCTCACTGTTTACATTGACTTCGCTGATGAAGCGACTGTAAAGGCGGTCAAAGACACTGTCGCCGCCCATCATTTGATCCATGCCGAATATGGCAAAAAACTGAGCTGCCGGGGCATAGCCGCCCAGTCGCTCAAGGTCTACATGCATTTTATTTTTGCCCAGCGAACCTGCTGGGAGCTTTGCAAACTCCAGCGCCAAAAGTGTATCGCAGTGGGCGTCAAACAGAGGTATCATTAAAAAGCCTCCTCCATGAGTTCCATTTTCTCGATCATACCGGCATCGCTCATATAAAGCTCAGCCACCGTAAAATCCATGTGGTAACCGGCAAAATCCGGGTTTTGGGCAAGCCATATATCCGCGGTCGCCCGCAGACGGCTCTGCTTGGCACGGCTTACCGCGTCCGCCGGGCGGGTAACTCCACCGCTTTTGCGCAGCTTCACTTCCACGAAGCTCAGCTTTTTGCGCTTAGCCACAATGAGGTCTATCTCACCTACGTGGCAGCGGTAATTCATGGCGATTATCTTATAGCGTTTTTTACGGAAATGCTCGGCAACATAGGCTTCGCCCATGGCGCCGCTTATCTTTGTATTCATATATCAGTGCATTTTCTTCAGGAAGCTAAGGCGGTGTTTCTCGCTGGGTCCATGCTCGCGCAGGCGCTCATAGTGCAGCTTGGTGCCGTAGCCCTTGTGCTTTTCAAATGCGTACTCGGGGTACTTCGCAGCCATCTCCACCATGAAACGGTCACGGCTGACCTTGGCAAGGATACTTGCCGCGGCGATGCATGAATATATTCCGTCGCCGCCCACAACGGTCTGATTGGGCAGCTGTATGCCGGTGGAGCGGTTGCCGTCGATGAGGGCAAACTCCGCCTTGACGGCAAGTCCCTCAATGGCGCGGTTCATTGCAAGATATGTGGCGTTGAGAATATTTATTTCGTCGATTTCCTTTTCCGAGGCGGTGGCAATGGAATATGCCACTGCGTTTTCACAGATAAGGTCGAAAAGCTTCTCTCTTTTCTTCTCGGTGAGCTTCTTGGAGTCGTCCAGTCCCGGCAGCTCAAAGCCACGGGGCAGGATTACGGCGGCTGCGTACACCGGTCCTGCAAGAGGGCCTCGTCCCGCCTCGTCCACACCGCATATATTGGCGTACTTTTCGTAAAGCTCGATATCTATATCTTTCACACTACTTCCTCCGGGGTTTCCAAAGTGATACGGCCGAGGGTTCCGCTGCGGAACTCGTCAAGGAGGATCGCAGCCATGCGCTCGGTATCGACCTCGCCGCCGGAAATGAGGAATCCACGCTTGCGGGCAGCCTTTTCAAGAAGCTCCCAACCCTTTGCCTCGGGGTCGGGAGTGAACTTATAGCGGGCTTCAAGGAGCTTGGGATATCTCTCGCGGAGCTTTACCATAAGGTTCGCCGCCAGCGCTTCGGTATCGATAACGTCGTCCTTGACAGCGCCGGTAAAGGCAAGGTTCTCGCCAACAACCTGACTGTCAAATTTAGGCCACAGCAGACCGGGAGTGTCCATAAGCTCAAGACCCTTGCCGATGGTTATCCACTGCTTGCCGCGGGTAACGCCGGGCTTGTTGGAGGCAAGGGCAGCCTTGCGGCCGGCTACCTTATTTATAAATGTGGATTTACCTACGTTGGGTATACCCGCTACCATTACGCGCAGTGGGCGGTTTGCCTGTCCCTTGGCGGCATACTGCTCCAGCTTTTCCTTGAGCACGATGCGCAGACTGTCGGAGAACTTATTTACGCCCTTGCCGCTTTTGCTGTCGGTTTCGAGAACGTAGATACCGTTGTCACGGAAGTACTTCACCCAGCGGCGGGTAACTTCGGGGTCGGCAAGGTCGGTGCGGTTGAGAATGACCACGCGGGGTCTGCCGCCTGCTATATCCCCCATCTCGGGGTTACGGCTAGAAATGGGAATACGGGCGTCGATTATCTCGCAGATGGCGTCTACCAACTTTACGCTGTCCACCATCATTCTCTTGGCCTTGGTCATGTGGCCGGGGAACCATTGAATATTGATTTTATTTTCGTCCATTCGTATTCTCCCCTTTACTTCATATCCCCGAAACGGGAAACGGGCCAGATTATATTAACAGCCTTGCCCAGCACGCAGCGGGTATCCACAAAGCCGATGGTGGATGCACGGCTGTCTGTACTCTTATTTCGGTTGTCACCCATGACGAATATGCAGCCCTCGGGTATGGTCACCGGGAATTTTACGTCCAGCTGACGGGTTGTGGGTGCATTTATATAAGGCTCATCGAGCAGGACATCGTCCACCCAGACCTCGCCGGTTCTGAAGTTGATGTCCACGGTCTGTCCCTCAGTGGCGATAACTCGCTTTACTATAGGCTCGCGGCTGAACTCACGCTTGGTGAGAACAACGATATCGCCGTATTCCAGCTTACCGTAAAGGCTGGTAATGATTATCTTATCCCCATCTTCAAGGGTGGGCAGCATTGAGCCGCCGTCAACGCCGATAATGCGGCCGACAAAAGTGAATATAAGGATACAGGCCACAAGCGCTACCACTATACACTGCATCCAGTCATATATTTCGAGCTTGAGGGAATATTTCTCTTTGGGCATTTCCTGCATAGGCTCCATGTTTTCAGACATTCCTTATCTCCCCTTTTGCAAACTAATTTCATAAATAGCGATATTAACAAAAAAAGGGGCATAAAATGCCCCTTTTTCCTTAGATTCTTTCCTTAACCTTAGCAGCCTTACCGACTCTGTCACGCAGGTAGTACAGCTTAGCGCGTCTGACCTTACCGTGTCTGATAACGGTAATGGACTCAATGTTGGGGGAGTGAACAGGGAAAACCTTTTCACAGCCAACGTTATAGGAAATACGACGTACGGTGATGGTCTCATTGATACCACCGTGCTTCTTGGCAATTACGGTGCCGTCGAAAGCCTGAATTCTTTCGCGGTTACCTTCCTTAACCTTGATGTTAACTCTAACAGTATCACCGATCTCTACCTTGGGAGCCTCGGCCTTGACATACTGCTCAGAAAGTGCCTTAACCAGATCCATTATTCTCTTCCTCCCTTCAGGGCAGACGTTCATACCGTATAGCGGCATAGGACCGTCCAACTAACGCACACAATATCGCATGCTGTGGTATTGTAACACAGGTTCCCGGAAATTTCAAGAGTTTTTTTCAATGTTTTTTCAGAAAATTTCATGGTTTTCCCGTGTATTTTCACGCTTTTTACATAAAGGGCTTCATATTGCCGTCGTAGACCTCAAGACGCATATAGCGGGCGAAATCCGGCTCAAGCTCGGGAGCGTTCTGCTTCAACGCGTCAAGGAGGTTGGAGGGGTTGACGGTGGGCTCAACGGCGGATACAAGGGCGGTAACTTTCAGTTCGGTATCGGACAGAGCCTCCACGCTCACCTCGGACACGTTGGGAGCAAGGTCAAGCTCGCCTACTCCCCTCTTGGTTTTCTTCATTATAACAAGGCTCTCCCGGGCAAACAGTTTCTCGACAGCGGCCTTACGCTCCGCCGCCTTGCCGTCATCGTAAACGAGAGTTACGCTGCAGCGGACAAATTTCAGCAGACCTACCTTATTGATGGGCAGCGCGGCGGATATTGCGCGGATACCCTCGGGAAGCCAGGGGTTCAGCTTCTCGGGTACTGTCTTTTGGCTCATATCGTCCTCTATCTGGATATCCAGCACCTCGCAGACGCTTTCGCAGCCAAGCTGCAGGGGCAGCGCCATGGATATATAGGGGTGAGGGTTGAAGCCCTCGGTATGCTTGATCTTTATGCCGGAGCGAATAAAGGCATGCTGGAAGGTGCGCATAAGGTCGAGATGGGAAATATACTTGGCTCGGCCGGTCTTTTCAAATCTTATTCTGCACTTAGTCATCGCAGCGTCCCTCCTTGCTCAGCTTGCGTGCACCGCAGTTGGCGCACTGATTACGGCAATCGGGCGTAATTTCGGCGCGGCGGGATCTTTCACGCTCTTCCCAAAGGTGCTCGGTCTTAACGCCCGCGCTGATAGTGCTCCAGGGCAAAATTTCGTCCTTACCCTTTTCACGGTTGGCGTAGAAGTGAGGATCAACGCCGTTTTCGGCAAAGGCCTCGTTCCATGCTTTCTCGGAGAAGAACTCCTCCCATGCGGCAAGGCCGCCGCTGCGCTTGAATACACTCTCCAACACGGGAGCAAGACGGCGGTCGCCAAGAGCCAGCACAGCCTCTATAAAGCTGACGGTGGAATCGTGCCAGCTGTAGCTGATGGCCTTGGAGCGCATACTGTCCTTAAGAAGCTGCTGCTTGCGGCGGAACTCCTCCATGCTGTCCTGCGCCTCCCACTGGAAGGGTGACATGGGCTTGGGCACAAAGCAGGAGGTACTTACGGTTATTCTTACGCCGCGAGCCTTATTGGCGGCGTACTTCTTCCACGTGTTGAGCACCTTGAAGGCAAGGTCGGAGATGGCGATGATATCCTCGTCGGTCTCGGTGGGCAGACCCATCATAAAATACAGCTTTACGGTGCTCCAGCCGCCCTCAAAGGCGGTGCGGCAGGAATTGAGGATATCCTCCTCGGTGACGTTCTTGTTGATAACGTCGCGCATACGCTGGGAACCTGCCTCGGGAGCGAAGGTAAGACCGCTCTTGCGAACCTTCTGCACCTTCTTCATAAGCTCCATGGAGAAGTTATCCGCTCTCAGTGAGGGCAGGGACAGGCTGACCTTGCGGGGCTCGCACCATTCCAGCAGTCCGTCACAGAGGCCGGGCAGTTCCTTATAATCGCTGGTGCTGAGAGAGGAAAGGCTTATTTCCTCATAGCCGGAATTTTTCAGCGCCTCTATTCCCTGCTTCACCAGGGTTTCGCACTTCTTGCGGCGAATGGGACGGTATACGTAGCCCGCCTGACAGAAGCGGCAGCCACGGACACAGCCGCGGAACAGCTCCAGCACGGTGCGGTCATGGACTATCTCGGTGCTGGGCACGATGGTGTCCGTGGGGAAATAGGACTCGTCAAGGTTCTCTATAATGCGCTTGGTAACAACGGCGGGAGCGTCACCCTTGGGAGTAATGCTCTTGATGGTGCCGTCCTCGTTATACTCATGCTCATAGAGGCTGGGAACATAGATACCCTGTATCTTGGCAGCCTCGTTAAGGAACTGTGCCTTGCTCCAGCCCTCTTTTTTGGCCTTGCGGTAAAGCTCGGTTATCTCAGCGTCGGCTTCCTCGCCCTCACCTATAACGGCAAGGTCGATGAAATCGGCAATGGGCTCGGGGTTATACATACAAGTACCGCCCGCAAACACCAGCGGGGTCAGCTCCTTGCGGTCAGCGGAGCGCAGAGGAATGCCCGCCAGATCAAGCATATCGAGAATGCCAAGGTAGGACATCTCGTAGCCCACGGAGAAACCAATTATATCAAAATCCTTTACAGGGTCGCCGCTTTCAAGGGCGTAAAGAGGTATACCCGCCGCGCGCATCTCTTCAGCCATATCGCGCCAGGGTTCAAAAACTCGCTCGCACCATACTCCGTCCATCTTATTGAGAACGCCGTAGAGTATGCGCAGGCCGAGGTTGGACATGCCAATCTCGTAAGTATCGGGGAAACACAGGGCGAAGCGTACGTCCACCTCGTCCTTGTTCTTCATTATCTCGCCGTATTCGCCGCCGGTATAACGGGCAGGCTTCTGCACCTTGGGCAGTATCCGTTCAATTCGCTGCTCCATGCGGTATCTCCAATCGTAA
>CAYYLZ010000083.1:0-7408 GCA_964472725.1 uncultured Oscillospiraceae bacterium | reverse complement strand
ATGATGAAAGGGGTGTAATCAATGCCGCTGAATCCTAATATCAAAAAAGTGCTTGTTATCGGATCCGGCCCCATCGTTATAGGCCAGGCCGCAGAGTTCGACTATGCCGGTACTCAGGCATGCCGCGCTCTTAAGGAGGACGGTATCGAGATCGTCCTTGTAAACTCCAACCCCGCAACCATCATGACCGACAGTGCCATGGCCGATAAAATTTATATCGAGCCTCTTACCCTTACCACCATCAAGAGAATCATCGAGAAGGAGAAGCCGGACAGCATTCTTTCCGGCCTGGGCGGTCAGACCGGTCTGACCCTCTCCATGCAGCTTGCCAAGGACGGCTTCCTTAAGGAGCATAACGTCCGCCTGCTGGGCTCCTCTCCCGAGACCATAGACAAGGCCGAGGACAGACAGATATTCAAGGATACCATGGAGAGCATCGGTCAGCCCTGCATTCCCTCCAAGGTCGTTACCACTATCGAGGACGCCCTGGCCTTCGCCGACGAGATCGGTTATCCCGTAATCGTCCGCCCCGCCTTCACTCTGGGCGGCACCGGCGGCGGTATCGCCAAGGACGTAAAGGAGCTTAACGAGATCGCCTATACCGGCATCTCCATGTCTCCCATCAATCAGATCCTTGTCGAGCGCTGCGTTTCCGGCTGGAAAGAAATCGAGTTCGAGGTTATCCGCGACGGCGCAGGCAACGTAATCACTGTCTGCTCCATGGAGAACGTTGACCCCGTCGGCGTTCACACCGGCGACAGCGTTGTTGTCGCTCCCGCGGTCACCCTTTCCGATAAGGAATATCAGATGCTCCGCACCGCTGCCTTTGACATCGTCGAGGCACTGGGCGTTGAAGGCGGCTGCAACTGCCAGTTCGCTCTTAATCCCGACTCCTTCGAGTATGCGGTCATCGAGGTAAACCCCCGCGTATCCCGTTCCTCCGCGCTTGCTTCCAAGGCAACCGGTTATCCCATCGCAAAGGTTGCAACCAAGATAGCCATCGGCTACCGCCTTGACGAGATCCTCAATGCCGTTACCGGCACCACCTACGCCGCATTTGAGCCCACCATCGACTACGTCTGCATCAAGTTCCCCAAGTGGCCCTTCGATAAATTCGTTTACGCAAAGCGTGAGCTGGGCACTCAGATGAAGGCTACCGGCGAAGTCATGGCAATCGGCGACAGCTTCGAGTGCGCCCTTATGAAGGCAGTCCGCGGCGCCGAAATTTCCATCGACACCCTCAATCTGCCCCGCCTTGCCGCTTTCAGCGACGAGGAGATCAAGGCAAAGCTCCACGATACCACCGACGAGCGCCTGTTCGTTATCTACGAAGCCATCAAGCGCGGCGTCAGCGTGGACGAGATATTCGACATCACCAAGGTTGACCGCTGGTTTGTAAACAAGATGAAGAACCTTGCCGACTTCGAGAAGAGCATCGCCGGCAAGGCACTGACTAAGGAAGAGTACCTTGAGGGTAAGCGCCTTGGTTATACCGATAAGGCTCTCACCCGCATCTGCGGCACCAAGCCCGAGTATGAGTTCGCTCCCACCTATAAGATGGTTGACACCTGCGCCGCTGAGTTCGCCGCAGAGACTCCTTACTTCTACGCTACCGCAAATACCCCCGAGATGGGCGGTGAGAACGAAGCCCTTGCCCATATCAAGAACGAGGGTAAGACCGTAATCGTTCTCGGCTCCGGCCCCATTCGTATCGGTCAGGGTATCGAGTTCGACTACGCCAGCGTACACTGCGTATGGGCGCTCAAGCGCCTTGGTTACGAGGTAGTTATCATCAATAACAACCCCGAGACCGTTTCCACCGACTTTGACACCTCCGACAGACTCTATTTCGAGCCTCTCACTCCCGAGGATGTCATGAATATCATCAATATCGAGAAGCCCTGCGGCGTAGTCGTAGCATTCGGCGGTCAGACCGCTATCAAGCTCACCAAGACTCTCAGCGAGGCCGGTATCCGTATCCTCGGTACCTCCGCAGACAGCATCGATATGGCAGAGGACAGAGAGCGCTTCGACGCACTGCTTGAGCGCCTGAACATCAAGCGGCCCAAGGGCAGCACCGTTATGAACGAGGCTGAGGCCATTGAGGTTGCCAACAAGCTGACCTATCCCGTTCTCATGCGTCCCTCTTACGTTCTCGGCGGTCAGAATATGATCATTGCCTTCAACGACGCTGATATCCACGAATATATGGATATCATTCTCAGAAACGGCATCGAGAACCCCGTTCTTATCGATAAGTACGTTGCAGGCCGTGAAATCGAAGTCGACGCCATCTATGACGGCGAGGAAGTCCTTATCCCCGGCATCATGGAGCACGTAGAGCGTGCCGGTGTTCACTCCGGTGACAGTATCGCTATCTATCCCGCTATCCACGTTGATGATACAATGGCCGACAGATTGGTTCGTACCACCCGCCAGCTGGCAGAGGGTCTCAACGCCATCGGTATCGTTAATATCCAGTACATCATCTACGATAATGATATCTACATCATCGAGGTCAACCCCCGTGCCTCCCGTACCGTACCCTACCTGAGCAAGGTAACAGGCGTTCCCATGGTAGAGCTGGCTATCCGCGCCGCTCTGGGCGAGAAGCTTTCCGACATGGGCTATGATCCCGGCCTGTATCATTCTTCTCCCTATACCGCCATCAAGGTTCCCGTGTTCTCCTTCGAGAAGCTGGTTGACGTTGACACTCACCTCGGACCCGAGATGAAGTCCACCGGCGAGGTTCTTGGTATCGGTAAGGACCTGAACGAGGCGCTGTATAAGGGTCTGCTGGCTGCGGGCTATAAGATGCAGAAGAACGGCGGTATCTTCCTTACCGTCCGTGACAGCGATAAGCCCGAGATCGTTGATATCGCCAAGAAGTTCCATAACCTTGGCTTCACCCTCTATGCCACCTCCGGCACTGCCGAGGTGCTCAGAAGAGCAGGCTTCAGCTCCATCGTAGTCCGCAAGATCTACGAGGACGCTGAGAACAACAGCATGTCCCTGCTGGAGAGCGGAAAGATCAACTACATTGTTTCCACCTCCGCAAGAGGCCGTGAGCCTGCCAAGGACAGCGTCAAGATCCGCCGCAAGGCAAGCAGCCTGGGCATCGCCTGCCTGACCTCTATTGATACCGCAAACGCTCTTGCAGACATTCTCATGAGCCGTTACAGCGAGATCAATACTGAGCTGGTTGACCTGAACAATATGCGCCACAGCAAGACCAAGCTGGAGTTCACCAAGATGCAGGGCTGCGGCAACGACTATATCTATATCGACTGCTTCGAGCGGGAGGTAAATTCTCCCGAGTCCCTGGCTGTATTCCTGTCCGACAGACATTACGGCGTAGGCGGCGACGGCATTATCCTCATCGAGAAGTCCAGGATAGCCGACGCCAAGATGCGTATCTTCAATCTGGACGGCAGCGAGGGCACCATGTGCGGCAACGGTATTCGCTGCGTTGGCAAGTACCTCTATGACTCCAGAAATCTGAAGAAGAAGGCCATGACCATCGAGACCAAGAGCGGCGTAAAGCAGCTCAAGCTTGTCACCAAGAACGACAAGGTCATGCGCGTAAGCGTAAATATGGGCAAGGCTGAGCTGACACCCGCAAACATTCCCGTTCTGCTGGACGGCGAGAATGTCATCAATCGCAAGGTCACCATTGGCGGCAGTGACTATAAGATCACCTGCGTAAACATGGGCAACCCCCACTGCGTAGTATTCCGCGATGACGTTGACGGTCTTGACCTTGCCAAGGTCGGCCCCCTCTTCGAGTCCAATCCCATGTTCCCCGAGCGTGTGAACACCGAGTTCGTAAGCATCGTGGACAAGCGCACCATCAAGATGCGCGTCTGGGAGCGCGGCAGCGGCGAGACTCTCGCCTGCGGTACCGGCGCCTGCGCCGCCGCAGTTGCAGCAACCCTTAACGGTTTCTGCGAGAAGGGCGAGGATATCCGCGTAATGCTGGCAGGCGGTGAGCTGACCATCAACTACACCGACGAGCGCGTTACCATGACCGGCACTGCAGAAAAGGTATTCGAAGGCTCCGTTGAGTTCTAAAAGGTAATAAAAATCGAGGTTTCGTTTGAAACCTCGATTTTTTACAATGTGATGAGGAAAAGTGATTTATGATAACTACCGTTATTTTTGATGCATTTGCTACTCTCTTCATAGTCGAAAAAGGAGCATCTGCAAAATTAATAATTCATAATATTCTTTCCACTGGTAAAGAAATCGACCAGACACATTTTTTGGAGGAATGGAAAGGTTTTTACAAAAATCATACTTCTCCAACAGCAGAGTTTATGACAGAACGGGATATTTTTGTGGCGCGCATACAGATGTTTTATGACAGATACAATGTCAGTAGAAATGCTGCTGCCGACACTGATTCGACGCTTGCTGAAGCCTTTGAACGTAAGACTTTCGATGGAGTTCGGGAAGTACTTTCGGTGCTGCGTAAGAGATACAAAGTATTTATCGGTTCTAATACAGATAATGATATTTTGGATTGTGTGATGAAGAAAAATGAAATTTCCGTAGACAAGGTTTATACTTCGGAAAATCTGAGATGCTACAAACCTGACCCTGCATTCTTTAGTAAAATACTTGCGAAAAATGAGTTGAGACCTGAAAATGTGATATTCGTAGGCGACTCTGTAAGTGACGACATACTTGGCCCAAAAGCGTTGGGAATAAAAACGGTGCTGATAGATAGAGAGGGAACCGACAGCAATGCCGGACAGGATTATACTATCAGTAATTTGTGTGAGTTGATGGATATTTTGGAGTGATTGCGCATTTGTATAGAGTGAATATATTGATTGGTCTGGCGGCAGGGGCACGCCCCTGCCCTACATTCAACGAATAAACTGAAATCAAGTTCGTAGGGCTGAGGCGTGACTCAGCCGCATATGACGATTACCGACACGTAAAAAAGGGCTGCCATACAGGCAGCCCATAAATTACTTTTACTGCTGGAATTTTTCTCTGCTTAGCTTAAACTCAAGCATGGTAGTATCTTCACCGGTGATAAAATGCGGTTCGGTTTCGTCGTATTCGGGGCAATGCTCAAATCCGAGCTTAGTCAAAATTGTCATGCTGTATTTATTGTCGGTAAAACAGCCAGCCCAAATCTCATCAAGGTCGAAATTATTAAAAATGTATTCAAGTGAAAGCCGGAAAGACTTGAAACCGTATCCATTGTTGCGGTACTCGGGATATATCCATATTGCCAAATCAGGGTGCTCTTCATCTGAACCAAGGCGAAGAGAACCAACCTTGCAGTTGTTAGCCTTGTCTACAACAGTAACCCAAAACTTGAACTGCTCAATATTGATGCTTTGAGAATACTCTTCGAGAGAGTGGTAATAAGCGCCGTTGTAGCCCTTTTGCGTGTCAATATCCTGCCAGCAACGGTGCATGTCAAAATCATCGTTGTGTGTGTATTGAAGCAGACCTATTTCATCTGTTTCTATAATATATGGATTCATAAGTATGATCCTTTCGGTGTTGTGAATATTGCTATTAAGTTATGCCACATATGCGGCAAAGCCGACTATGAGCGTCATCGTTATTACTGACAGCAGCGTGGAAATCGCAACGCAGCTTGCGGAAAGCTCGGCCGCACCGCCGTATTTCGAAGCGTACATGGTGCCCATGGCGGCCACCGGCGCGCTGGCGGAGATAACGCAGGAAATCAGCAGCGTGCCGCGAATGCCTATAATATAGAGGGCGCCCAGCATAAGCAGGGGCATTATGAGAAGTCGCGTTGCCAGCATTATGTATTCGCCTTTGCTGCGAAGTACTCTCTTGAAATCAACGTTCGCCATGTGGTAGCCTATTATCATCATGGGAACGGGTGTGTTCAGTGCGGCAAGGTACTCAATGGGCTTGCCGATAATGTCGGGCAGATCAATCTGCAGGAAGAATAGCAGCAGACCCACGGTTACGCTGAGAGTACCGGGATTGAGTATCGCTTTCTTCACGGAAATACGCTCCTTGCCGTTGCACATGAGGGCGAGGCCGTAAGTCCAAAGGAAAATGTTGAAGGCAGCGATGTAGGACGCACCGTAGAATACCGCCTCACTGCCCAGCAGCGCCTGCTGCAGAGGCAGGGACATGTATCCGCAGTTGGAGAACACGATGCCGAAGCGGAATACGCTGCGGCGAGCCTTGTCCTTGTCGCGAATGAGCAGCATGCCAAGCCCAATGGCAACAACGTGGCAGACTATTGCCGCCGCTGCGGCGATGAAAAAGCCCTTGATGAGAGCGGGGTCATATTCCTGCTGGAAGGAGTTTATAAAAAGGCAGGGCGTGACAACATAGAGCATAAGCTCGGTTATGCACTTGATTCCTTCCGGGGTGAGTATCTTGACCTTTCGCGCAGTGAAGCCGACTGCCATCAGCACGAAAAGAATAAGCACCTGCAGACCGACTATCTGAAAACTTTGAAGCATAAAATGACCTTCTTTGCTGATTAAATAACGAAGCCGCCGTTTACGCCCAGCACCTGACCGGTGATGAAGCGAGCTGCGTCGGAAGCGAGAAATGCCACCGCTTCCGCTGTATCGGAGGGCTGACCGATAATGCCAAGGGGAGTTTCGTCAGCCAAAGCATCGCGCTCGGCAGGGGAGAAGCGTGCCATCATGTCCGTTTCGATGCAGCCGGGAGAAACGGCGTTGACGCGTATGCCCGAGGGGCCAAGCTCCTTGGCAAGAGCCTTGGTCATGCCGATAATGCCCGCCTTGGTGACGGAGTAGGCGACCTCGCAGGAAGCGCCCACCTCGCCCCACATGGAGGCGATATTTATAATACAGCCGCTTTTGGCGCGAACCATAGCGGGTATGGCCGCCTCGCAGCAGTTGAAGGCGCCGGTGAGATTGGTGCCAAGCAGCTCATTCCAGCGCTCGTAACTCAGGTCAGTGAAAAGGCCGTATTCGCTAATTCCGGCGTTGTTTACCAGCAGGGAAACCTCGCCAAGCTCGGCTCGGACTTTATTGAATATCTTTTCTACATCGGCAGGAGAAGCAACGTCACCGCCTGCGGCAATGCCGCCAATCTCTGCGGCAAGGGTCTGCGCTGCCTCGGCAGAGTGATTGTAATTGACTGCCACGCACCAGCCCTCCCGGGCAAGGACTCGGCATATTTCCCTGCCGATCCCGCGGGAACCGCCGGTGACAAGAGCAACTTTCTTCAATGCAAACATCTCCTTTGTCGAAAGCTGTCTTAAGATTATCCGTTAAAAGTACTTGACAATACCTTATAACTGTGCTATTATATCATAGCAACCGGGAAAACGGAAGCATTATTTTATATCGCGGGGTAGAGCAGTTCGGTAGCTCGTCGGGCTCATAACCCGGAGGTCATGTGGTTCAAATCCCATCCCCGCAACCAT
>CAYYLZ010000082.1:0-7549 GCA_964472725.1 uncultured Oscillospiraceae bacterium | reverse complement strand
AAACAAGACCGGCGAGGGTTATCATCAGCGCCTGCTCGTCCCGCCCGGAGCGGGAAAGCAGCAGATTCAGCACCGCCACGATTATGCCCACCGCCGCAATTTTGAAAATAAGATCTACATCCATAGCCTTTGTCCTTTCAAAGCATAAGTATGGTCAGCATCAGCCCCGAGCCGACACCCAACGCAGCTCTCAGCTTATACTGCCGCCGCTTTTCCTCATCGGCAAGCTTCGACCTCAGGTCAAAGTACTCCGCCGCGCGGTCAATAAGCTCCCGTTGCTTTTCGGCTTCGTAGCGGCCTATCACATCACCCAGCCCAGCCAGCGTGCGGCATTCCTCTTCGTCCATGCCCCACGCTCTTCCGCTGAGAGCGGCAGATGTCCACGCGGTTTTGAAGTTGTTGTCCTCAAAACCACTTAGACAGCAGGCAAAAAATTCCCGTGCGCTGCTGTTAGTATCCTGCGCCAGCAGAGTGAGCACTTCCCTCACCGGCAGCAGCGAAGCGCACAGTTCGTTTCTCATAAGGGTCAGCGAGCGCACAAGGCTGTGGAGAAATTCCGCCCTGCGCCGCAGGCTGCGCGCCATGCTCAGCCCCATGGCGGAGCAGCTGAGAATAACTATCAACGCCCCTGCCGCTTTCATAAAACCTCGCTCCCGCGAATGAATTTCCAGCCGCGGTCAACTCCGCTGCCATTTATTATCACAACGCTGTCAAACACGCCGTCCTCTATCAGCCTACGGTAGCGTTTTTTTGTTTTCAAATCCTCTCCGCTTCCATGGGCGGTGGCCAGTATTGCTGTTCCGCAGCCGGCAATGGCTCTTGCTGCCGCCAGTTCACGCTCCGAGCTTATCTCGTCCATGGCTATCACCTGCGGATTCATGGCACGCAGCAGGAACATTGCCGCTTCGGCACGAGGCGCCATATCCATTACATCGGTGCACTTTCCCACGTCCATAGTCGGCACGCCGCCCTTCATTGCGGCTATCTCACCCCGCTCATCAGCCAGCGCCACCCTCGTCCCATTTTCCGAAAGGCGGCGCACAAGGTCGCGGAGCAGCGTGGTCTTTCCGCCGCCGGGAGGCGATATTATAAGCAGGGAGTCAATACGCCCGCCGCTGCACATCAGCTCCGGCAAGCCCTCCGCGGCGCTTTTTATTTCCTTGGCTATGCGCACCACCAACGCGGAATAGGTATTTATCCCGCATATCTCTCCGTTTTTCACCGCAGCCGTACCGCAGATGCCGATGCGGTGACCGTTTTCGGCGGTAACAAAGCCCTCGCGGATATTCGCCGCCACCGTATGTATGGAGGAATTGGACGCGTCACAGACTATATCCGCCAGCTCTCCGCTGCTTATGCTTCCTCCGTCTACACTTATTTCGTGTCCGTCGCTTAGCACGGAAATCCCGGCCCCCGTCCGCAGGCGTATTTCCTCAGCGGACAGCATCGTTTCCTTGTCAAGTCGGTAAAGCTTCTCCTTCATATATCGCGGCAGCAACTCCGCCGCGCTTAAATATCGCGAAAGCAGATATTCTTCATTCAAGCGGCAACGCCCCCTTTTCCTTAGTGATACAGTGTATTCCCAGCCTGTCCGATTTATGACGGCGTGCAGACAAAGAAAAAGACCGTGCCTAAGACACGGTCTTTGTTAGCTATTGAGTTCAATCTGCGTACTTCTTCATCAGTCTGCGGCTGATACCTGCGGCGATAAGCATGGTCACCGCGTCTGCTACAGGGAAAGCGGCCCAGATATAGCGCACGTCGCCCAGCAGGGAGAGCAGCCACGCCACCGGAACAAGTATGATAAGCTGGCGGCACATATTCACAAGGAAGGTATTGCGGGGATTGCCAAGGGACTGGAAGGACGAGGACAGAATTACGGTATAAGCGCCGAAAGGCAGCGACAGAGCGCATATCCTTATGGCGGCTGTACCTATTGCGTACATATTTTCCGAGGCGTTGAACATCGCCAGCAGCGGGCGTGTAGCGGTCATATAGAAAATCATCACCACCAAGGTAACGCAAACACCTATTATCGAAGCCATCTTAAGAGTTTGACGCACACGGTCATACTTCTTCGCGCCGCGGTTATAGGCAAGAATGGCGATACTGCCGTTATTGAGTCCGTATACCGGCATGAAGCCGAAGCTCTGCAGCTTTATCCAGATACCGAAAGCGGCCGTTGCGGTAGTACCGACGGCAAGGAAAATCTGATTGATGCAGTAGGACATAATGGTGGAAAGGCCTACGGTAAGCATTGAAGGTATACCCACGGCATAGATGGCCTTTAAGGTCTTTACGTCGGGCAGCATGGCCCTGAAGGAGAATCGTACCGCCTTGTTTTTCTTGAGATTGAAGAACAGTGCCAGCGCGGCGGCGAATATCTGTCCTATTACGGTTGCGATTGCGGCGCCCTTTACTCCCATTGCGGGAATTGGGCCAAGGCCGAAAATGAGAATGGGGTCAAGGACAATATTGATTACCGCGCCGCTTGCCTGACATATCATGGAAAGGGCCGAATATCCGGAGGCAACCAGCAGCTTTTCAAGACCCTGCCCGAAGAACACGCCCACGGACACGGCGCAGACTATACGGGTATAGGCCACACCCGCTTCGATAATGGCGGGGTCGTCTGTCTGCACGGTGTAGTAAGGTCTTGCAAACACAAGTCCTATCACCACGAAAACAAGGCTGTAGCAAAGGCAGAGAAAATTCTGCACATTAGCTGCACGTTCAGCGGTCTCACGGTCGCCACTGCCCAGGGAGCGGGGCACCAGAGCCGTTATACCAACGCCCGTGCCTACGCCGATGGCGGTAGCTATATTCTGCAGCGGGAATGCTATACCGACTGCCGCAAGGGCTTCCTCGCTTATTCTTGCGACGAACATTGAGTCCACCACATTGTAGAGCGCCTGAATGAACATGGATATCATCATCGGCACCGACATTACCATAAGCAGCTTTCCGATCGGCATTACGCCAAGCTTGTTCTGGGACTGTTCCATAGGTATCACCTTAATCTATCTTTAGTAGCTTTTGTATTATATCATCGAATCATGTCTATTGCAACGTGTTCAATGGATAAGACTTCTTACTTCTCCTGCGAACCTCGCTACCTCCTGTTCGGTATTGAAGGCTGAAAAGCTTATACGCACCGTTCCCTGTTCGGTTCCCGCGGTTTTATGGGCAAGAGGCGAGCAGTGCAGCCCCGCCCTTACGGCTATGCCCCTATTTGACAGCTGTTCAGCTACGGTTTGACAATCCATACCTCGGATATTGAAGGACAGAACCGGGCCTTGGCAGTTCAGGTCGTCTGCACAGTGCAGCTCAACTCCATCTATAGCTCCCAGCTGCCGCACCGCGGCGGCAAGCAGCTTCTTTTCGTGGCGGCATATACGCTCCGTACCAAGTCCGCTGACAAAGCGTATACCCTCCAGCAGGCCGGCTATACCGGGCATATTGTGCGTTCCGGCCTCCAGCCTATCCGGCAGGTATTCCGGCATTACCGGCAGCCGCGAATCGCTTCCGCTGCCGCCCTCAATTAGAGGTTCGCCCGACCGTGCGCACAGCAATATGCCCGTTCCCTGTGGGCCGTACAGCCCTTTATGCCCCGGCATTGCTATAAAATCCGCGCCGAGCTTTTGAAAATCTATATCAAGCACCCCTGCCGCCTGAGATGCGTCAATAATAAGAGGAATCCCTCTTGCATGGCAGAGCTCCGCTATCCGCACGACCGGCAGAATGAATCCAAACACATTGGACACATGGTTGACAACTGCCAGCTTTGTCCCCGGCTTCAGCGCCTCCTCAAAAGCACATACCGCCGCGTCCTCGTCGAACAGGGGTGACGCTGCGACGCACAGTCGGGCCCCCATGGTATTCAAAGGGCGCAGCACCGAATTATGCTCATAACCGGATATAACTACCCTGTCGTCTTTTCCTGCCAGACTTTTGATGGCAATATTCAGGCCGTGGGTGGCGTTCATTGTGAACACCACCTGCTCCGGCTGAGGTACATTGAACAGCTTTGCGGCGGCAGTACGGCACTCGTATGCCTTTTCAGCGGCGGACATGGCTGCCCGATGTCCGCCTCTGCCGGGGCTTGCAAGGCTGCCCACGGCGTTATACATAGCCCTGCGCACCGACTGGGGCTTTATCAGCGTTGTGGCGGCGTTATCGAAATATATCACCCGTCCACCTCTTCGCTTCCGCCCGGGCGCAGCAGATACACCTTGCCGTGGCTCAGTCCCGCATCTTTCAGCAGCTTAAGGGCGGCAGTAAGATTGCGCTGACGCAGCTTTACTCCGTAAGCGCAGCCCTCCCCTGCTATATCCGCCGGCGGACGCATGACTATGGCGGTAATGCCCGCCCGCTCCAACACCTTCGCTGTGCGTTGTGCATATGTCAGCGAGCGGCAAATGATAATATAATGCACCACGCATATTTCTCCTTTCAAGGAAAATACCGGGACGCCCTCAGACGTCCCGGTATATAATATGCCTTATGCACTTTTACTGTTACTTGACCAAAGCAATATCCAGAATCTTATCAATATGGTCAGTGGGGATAAACTCCAGCGCAGAGCGTACGTCTTGGTCGATATCCTCCAAATCGCGCTCGTTGTCGGCAGGAATTATTACAGTCTTTACGCCGGAACGGAGCGCCGCCATGGTCTTTTCCTTCAGGCCGCCGATGGGCAGAACTCTGCCCCGGAGGGTGATCTCACCGGTCATGGCGATATCCCTGCGCACGGGAGTTTCGGTAAGGGCGGAAATCATGGCGAGAGTTACGGTGATACCGGCGGAGGGGCCGTCCTTGGGAACTGCGCCCTCGGGGAAATGGATATGTATATCCTTGATCTTGTAGAACTCGGGGTCGATGCCCAGCTGCTCCGCACGGCTGCGGATATAGGTATAGCCGGCTCTTGCGGACTCCTTCATAACGTCGCCCAGATTGCCGGTAAGCTCCAGTTTGCCGCTGCCGGGCATTACATTTACTTCAACGTCCAGTATCTCGCCGCCAACGCTTGTCCATGCAAGACCGCGCACAAGACCGGGCTCGTTACCCTTGCGGAGAGTATCGGGCTTGTAGCGTCGGGTACCGAGATATTCCTCAAGATTCTTGGCGGAAACGGTCATGCTCTTCTTCTCGCCCTCGGCAAGAACAACTGCTGCCTTGCGACAGATCTTGGCCAGTCGGCGCTCAAGGATACGCACGCCGGATTCCCTGGTATAGCCGGAAATGACCTCGCGAAGAACGTCGTCGCTTATCTTCAGCTGACGGGACTTGAGACCATGCTTATTGCGTTGCTTGGGCAGCAGATGGTCGCGGGCAATATGCAGTTTCTCCTCGTCGGTGTAGCTGCTCAGTTCAATTACCTCCATACGGTCCAACAGAGGACGGGGTATGGTATCGGTAGTGTTTGCGGTGGTGATGAACAGAACGTCGGACAGGTCGAAGGGCACTTCAAGATAGTGGTCGCGGAAGGTGGAATTCTGCTCCGCGTCCAGCGCCTCCAGCAGAGCCGCGGAGGGGTCGCCTCTATAATCGCTGCCAAGCTTGTCTATCTCGTCCAGCAGAATAAGAGGATTCTTGCTGCCGGCCTGACTTACGGCGTTGATGATACGACCGGGCATTGCGCCAACGTAGGTCTTTCTGTGGCCGCGAATTTCCGACTCGTCGTGTACGCCGCCCAGTGCCACGCGGGAGAGCTTACGATTGAGCGCTCTTGCGATGCTCATGCCGATGGAGGTCTTACCGGTTCCCGGAGGGCCTACAAGGCAGAGAATATCGCCCTTTGCCTTGGGCGCTATCTGCTTTACGGCAACAAACTCGATAATGCGTTCCTTGACCTTTTCAAGGCCGTAATGGTCGGCATCCAGCACCTTTCGGGTCTCCTCTATATCCACGCACTCCTCGGTCTTTACGTTCCAGGGCAGCTCAAGGCAGGTATCAAGATAGGTGCGGGTAACGGCGGAGTCGGCAGAGTTCATGCCCTGCTTCATCAGTCGCTTGAGTTCCTTTTCAAACTTCTCGATGACTTCCTCGGGAGCGCCGCAGGCGGCGATCTTCTCACGATACTCGTCTATCTCGGAGTTTAAATCCATATCGTCTTCGCCCAGCTCATACTGAATGGTGCGCATCTGCTCACGCAGGAAGTGCTCACGGTGACCGCGCATAATGCGGCCGTGAGTCTTTTCGCGTATTTCGGTTTCCACGATGAGGATATCTATCTCATTTTCAAGGATATCGTTAAGCTTTTCAAGACGCTTTACCACCCAAGGCTCTTCGAGAATACGCTGCTTGTCGCTGTGCTTCAGGAAGAGGTTCTGGGCAAGGTAGTCAGCTACGTAACCGGGGCTTACCTGACCGCTGATATTGGCAATAAGGTCGCCGTTGGTGGGCGGGGCAAGCTCGATATATTTGTTTACCAGACCGCGGGTGTGGCGGATAAGAGCCTCAACCTTGTCGCCGCTGGTAGTGGGTTCAAGTTCGGGAATTTCGCAGACGTCCGCCACAAAATAGGGGAAGGTCTGCACAGCGGCCTCAATGCGTGCGCGGCAAAGTCCCTCTACGAGGACGCGCATACCGCCGCCGGGCAGCTTAAGCACCTGTCGCACGTTGCTTATAGTACCGACTACATAAAGCTCCTCCGGCTCGGGATCCTCCACGTTGATGTCTATCTGTGCCAGAAGGAAGATGCGTCTGTCCGCGCCCATAGCGGCCTCAAGGGCGGCCACGGACTTAGGGCGCTCTATGTCAAAATTCAGAATGGTGTTGGGGAAGGCTGAGATACCTCTTAGAGCTATCATGGGCAGCCTTGCATTTGCAGAGCAGTTCTCGCTCATACCTATCCCTCCTTAAACGGGCGCTGTTCGCCCTCATTTTCTATATAGCCTTTCAGCAGTAAACGGCCCCCGGGGCAGCGGTAATATGCCGCTGCCCATTGGAGGCCGCAAATTTAATATTTACTCTGCCTCGGCAATTTCCGCATTGGTTTTTGCTCTGCGGATAAGCTGGGGCTTTTCATCGCCCTTTACACAGGCATCGTTGATAACTATTTTTTCTATAGTTTCGTCAGACGGCACGGTGTACATGATATCCGTCATCATGCCTTCCATTATGCTGCGCAGACCGCGGGCGCCGATATCCATTTCCAAGGCCTTATCGGCAACGGCCTCGAGAGCCTCGCGGGTAAACTCCAACTCAACGTTGTCAAAGCCAAGCATCGCCTTATACTGCTTGATTATGGCGTTCTTGGGCTCGGTAAGAATACGCACCATATCATCGCGGGTAAGGGAGTTGAGGGGAGTAATAACAGGCAGACGACCCACCAACTCGGGAATAATACCGAACTTGAGAATATCATGGGACTGAACATGTGAAAGGGTATCGCCCACGCTCTTCTCTTCCTTCTTCTTTATGTCTGCGCCGAAGCCCATGGACTTCTTGTTCATGCGGTTCTCGATGATCTTTTCAAGACCGTCGAAGGCACCGCCGCAGATGAAGAGGATATTGGTGGTGTCTATCTTGATGAATTCCTGATGGG
>CAYYLZ010000081.1:0-7822 GCA_964472725.1 uncultured Oscillospiraceae bacterium | reverse complement strand
CAGGTAAGATTTGTTTCGTAACCGGCGGCGCTTCCGGCGCAGGTCTGGGTCAGGCCAAGCTGTTCGCAAAGAACGGCATGAAGGTCGCTATTGCCGACGTCCGCCAGGACGCACTGGACAACGCAGCCAAGGAAATCGTTGCTTATGCCGGCTGCGCCGAGAGCGACGTTCTCCCCCTCAAGGTAGACCTCACCAACCGTGAAGAGTATACCGCAGCTGCCGATAAGGTAGAAGAAGTTTTCGGTGGTCCTCCCCACCTCCTCATTCAGACCGCAGGCGTTAACTCCTTCGGCCCCGTTGAAGCTTCCACCTTCGACGATTTTGACTGGGTTGTCGGCGTTTGCTTCAACCACGTAGTAAACGGTCTGCTGATCTTCGTTCCCAGAATGATCAAGGCTTATGCAAACAAGGAAGAGTTCCACGTTGCCACCACCTCCTCCATGGGTGCTTTCATGGCAGGCTCCGGCACCGGACCCTACTCTGCTGCTAAGGCTGCTGCCAACAACCTCATGTACTCCTATGCTGAGACCCTCGTAAAGTACGGCGGCGGCGCAACCGTTCTCTGCCCCGCAAACATCAACTCCAACATCGGCAACGCCGAGAAGTTCCGTCCCGCTCACCTGAAGAACACCGGTTACCACGTATCCGAGGGCACCATGAAGCACCTGTCCTCCGTTCACGCAACCGGTCAGGATCCCATCGAGCTGGCTGAGATCCTCAAGGAAGCTATCGAGAATGGCCGCATCATCGCTATGCCCGATCCCGATCCCACCAAGTGGAAGGATCAGCTGCGCGGCTTCAATGAGACCATCGAGAACTACACTCTCACCAAGGCTGAGCGCGACGCTATCCAGGAAGCCAAGATGAAGGCTATGATGGAAGCTATGAAGGACGCTCCTCCCCAGGAAGGCCCCATGATGTGGGCGGTTCCCGAAGGCGCAGAAGCATTCGGTCAGGCTCGCAAGGATCTTGAGTGGATCAAGAGATAAAACCGCATAATAACAAACAGGCATGGCCGTATCCGCCATGCCTGTTTCTTTGAGGAGAATATTTGCCGTGGCATTTAAAAGCGCTTGACAATTAGCTGGATATATGTTTATGATAAGAAGAACGGCGCTTAAGCTGCGCCGGATTAAATTGTTTAGCAAAATAATTTAAATAAATTTCAAGGAGCGTGTACACATGAAGAATTTTGCAGGTAAGATTTGTTTCGTAACCGGCGGCGCTTCCGGCGCAGGTCTGGGTCAGGCCAAGCTGTTCGCAAAGAACGGCATGAAGGTCGCTATTGCCGACGTCCGCCAGGACGCACTGGACAACGCAGCCAAGGAAATCGTTGCTTATGCCGGCTGCGCCGAGAGCGACGTTCTCCCCCTCAAGGTAGACCTCACCAACCGTGAAGAGTATACCGCAGCTGCCGATAAGGTAGAAGAAGTTTTCGGTGGTCCTCCCCACCTCCTCATTCAGACCGCAGGCGTTAA
Organism: uncultured Oscillospiraceae bacterium; assembly: GCA_964472725.1. Lineage (GTDB taxonomy): Bacteria > Bacillota > Clostridia > Oscillospirales > Oscillospiraceae > RGIG6375. The sequence continues at coordinate 6,344 of CAYYLZ010000081.1, read as the reverse complement.
CTCCTTCGGCCCCGTTGAAGCTTCCACCTTCGACGATTTTGACTGGGTTGTCGGCGTTTGCTTCAACCACGTAGTAAACGGTCTGCTGATCTTCGTTCCCAGAATGATCAAGGCTTATGCAAACAAGGAAGAGTTCCACGTTGCCACCACCTCCTCCATGGGTGCTTTCATGGCAGGCTCCGGCACCGGACCCTACTCTGCTGCTAAGGCTGCTGCCAACAACCTCATGTACTCCTATGCTGAGACCCTCGTAAAGTACGGCGGCGGCGCAACCGTTCTCTGCCCCGCAAACATCAACTCCAACATCGGCAACGCCGAGAAGTTCCGTCCCGCTCACCTGAAGAACACCGGTTACCACGTATCCGAGGGCACCATGAAGCACCTGTCCTCCGTTCACGCAACCGGTCAGGATCCCATCGAGCTGGCTGAGATCCTCAAGGAAGCTATCGAGAATGGCCGAATCATTGCTATGCCCAATCCCGATCCCACCACCTGGAAGCCTCAGCTTCGCGGCCTCAACGAGACCATCGAGAACTACACTCTCACCCAGGCAGAGCGTGACGCTATTGCCGCTGAGAAGATGAAGGAAAGAATCGCAATGATGGAGAAGATGAAGGCTGAAGGTAAGGAAATGCCTCAGATGTGGGCAGTTCCCGAAGGTGCAGAAGCATTCGGTCAGGCTCGTAAGGACCTCGACTGGATCAAGAGATAAGCTCTTACCATAAATAATAAAAAAGGCATGGCGGTTATTCGCCATGCCTTTTTCTGTGGGCGGGTATAGATATTTCTTATAATTAAAAGCGCTTGACAATTATGTGCGTATGCGTTTATGATAGTTCAAAGGGGGGAGCTTGCGTCCCCTGTATGATCACGTCATAAATTTATTAAAATAAAAGGAGCGTGCACACATTGAAGAATTTTGCAGGTAAGATTTGTTTCGTAACCGGCGGCGCTTCCGGCGCAGGTCTGGGTCAGGCTAAGCTGTTCTCAAAGAACGGCATGAAGGTCGCTATTGCTGACGTCCGCCAGGACGCACTTGACAACGCTGTTAAGGAAATTATTGCTTTCTCCGGCTGCGCAGAGAGCGACGTTCTCGCACTTAAGGTAGACCTCACCAACCGCGAAGAGTATACCGCAGCTGCCGATAAGGTAGAAGAGACCTTCGGTGGTCCTCCCCACCTCCTCATTCAGACCGCAGGCGTTAACTCCTTCGGTCCCGTTGAAGCTTCCACCTTTGACGATTTTGATTGGGTTGTCGGCGTTTGCTTCAACCACGTAGTCAACGGCCTCCTGATCTTCGTTCCCAGAATGATCAAGGCTTACGCAGGCAAGGAAGAGTTCCACGTTGCCACCACCTCCTCCATGGGCGCTTTCATGGCAGGTTCCGGCACCGGCCCCTACTCCGCTGCAAAGGCTGCAGTCAACAACCTCATGTACTCCTACGCTGAGACTCTCGTAAAGTACGGCGGCGGCGCAACCGTTCTCTGCCCCGGTAACATCAACTCCAACATCGGCAACGCCGAGAAGTATCGTCCTGCTCACCTGAGAAACACCGGTTACCACGTATCCGAGGGCACCATGAAGCACCTGTCCTCCGTCCACGCCACCGGTATCGACCCCGTCGAGCTGGCTGAAATCCTCAAGGAAGCTATCGAGAACGGCCGCATCATCGCCCTTCCCGACCACACTCCCGAGAACTGGAAGAACCAGCTCCGCGGCCTCAACGAGACCATCGAGAACTACACTCTCACCCAGGCAGAGCGCGACGCTATCGCTGCTGAGAGAATGAAGGCTATGATGGAAATGATGGCCAAGATGAAGGAAGAGGGTCACGAGGCTCCTCCTATGATGGGTTGGGAAGTTCCCGAAGGCGCAGAAGCATTCGGTCAGGCTCGCAAGGACCTCGACTGGATCAAGAGATAAGCTCTTTCCAACAACTTAAAATAAAAATAAGGCTGACGGTTTTCTGTCAGCCTTATTTTTTCGTCATCGATAATAAAGTTTGCCGTCATTCAGAGGACGCAGCCCGAAGAATCCTTCTCACATGTCATGCAGAGCGAAGCGAAGCATCCCCCGAATGGTTTTGCCGTGGTCGTTACTGTGTTCCGCCTAACCGGGGGATTCCTCGCAAGCTCGGAATGACGCAAAAATTTAATCATGTTCGTAGGGAATGGACCTGTGTCCGCAGATCACTGCATTTAAACCATACAGATGCGAACCATATTTTTACTCATCTTCCTCTTTGAGTTCCTCCAATGCATTTCTGGCAGACGCTATAACGAAAGCAGAAAAAGTACACTCCTTACCGGCAATGGCAGACTCGATTTCTTCAATTAAATCGTCGGGAAAACGTATGGTCTTATTCGTTGTGGTAGGTATTCTGGGTATTTTGAATCCAGCCATACGCTCACCTCACTTAATATAGTAATTATACTGTACTGCAAAAAGTACTTGTTGTGTGCATTGCAAATGTATTGCGCTCAAATATAAAGCGTAAGGGCTATAATGTACACGGAGGCGATACTATGGACGAATACAAAAAGCCTTATCTGGCATTGTTCAATGCAATGACAGATATTGCGGCAGAAATAGAACGGCAAAACTACGGCTTGGCAAAACAACTGATAGCGGACGCCCAGCGGCAGGCTGAAGAAGCTTTTATCGCCGCCGAAGCCGATGACGAATGAAAAATGCTCTCTTCCTCGATGTTGACAGCGGGGGAGAGAGCATTTATACTTAATATGGTATGCAAAATTGCATATACTAATGAAAATTAAAGCTATTCACGGAGTGTACCAATATGGACGTAGTACAGGGCTTTGGCAGCAAATATGAAACAATGAACCGCGCGCCGGAAAAGGCGATATTGGTGGGTCTCAATTCCGAGGCTCTGGATATTGACGAGCGCTCGGACGATGTTACCATGGCGGAGCTGGAGGCCCTTCTTGAAACTGCCGGTGGTATAACCTGCGGCATGACCATTCAGCACCGCGCCACTCCCGACCCCCGCAGCTTTATAGGCGAGGGTAAGGTGAGAGAGGTCAAGGAAGCCATTGAGGCTAACGGCTGTGACCTTGTGGTTTTTGATAACGAGCTTTCTCCTTCTCAGATGCGCGTGCTGGCGGAGGAGCTGGGCGTAAAGGTTCTTGACCGCAGCGGCCTCATTCTCGATATTTTCGCAGGCCGTGCCAAGACCCGAGAGGGTCGCCTGCAGGTCGAACTGGCTCAGTATAAATACCTGATGCCCAGACTGGTCGGTATGTGGACTCACCTTGTCCGACAGACTGCCTCCGGCGGCAGCAGAATAGGTACCCGCGGCCCCGGTGAAACTCAGCTGGAAAGCGACAGACGCCATATCCGCCGCAAGATAAACGCTCTTGAGGAAGAGCTTGGTGAGGTGCGCCGTGTTCGCGCTACCCAGCGCCGTCTGCGTGAGAAAAATTCCGTCAGCACCGTGGCACTGGTAGGCTACACCAACGCGGGCAAGTCCACTCTGCTCAACGCATTGACCGATTCTGATATACAGACCGGCGACCGTCTTTTCGATACCCTTGACACGACCACCCGCCGTATGCGCCTTGACGATACTCTTGAGGTGCTGCTGTCGGATACTGTCGGCTTCATCAGAAAGCTGCCTCATCAGCTGGTTGAGGCCTTCAAGGCTACCCTTGAAGAACTGCAGTTTGCCGACGTTATAGTCCACGTAATTGACGTTTCCAACCCCGAATGGGAGAAGCAGGCGGAAGTGGTGGATAAGCTCATTGCTGAGCTGGGCGCATCGGAAACTCCCAGAGTTGAGGTCTATAATAAATGCGACAAGCCCGGCGCGGCTGCTCTTTTTGCCCGGGACGGCGCGGTCAAGGTCTCTGCTCTCACCGGCGAAGGCCTGGACGATCTGCGCAAGAAGATTTTCGATATTCTCAGCGCCGGTATAAAGACCCTTGACCTGATGATACCCTATGATAAGGGCGGCCTCCTTGACCTGCTCCATAAGGAGTGCAAGGTGCTGGAAAGCGAGTACACCGATACCGGCGTGGCGGTTAAGGCAGTTTGTCCCGCCCATATTTACGGTAAGATCAAGGAGTACGTAATATGAGCGGCTACCTTGTGCCAACAAAATTCGGAGAAGCGGAGTTCGTTGAAAAACGCAGCCGCTTTATAGGCCGCGTGTGGCCTGTTGAAAATGAAGAAGAAGCGGTGGCGCGCATAAAGGAAATGCGTGAAAAGCATTGGGACGCCACCCACAATGTGTATGCCTACATAATCCGCGAGGGCGGCGCCATGCGTTATTCCGACGACGGCGAGCCGGGCGGAACCTCAGGTATGCCAACCCTTAATGTGTTCCGTGCAGGTGAGATATATAACGTCTGCTGCGTGGTGACCCGCTATTTCGGCGGAATTCTGCTGGGTACGGGCGGCCTTGTGAGAGCCTATTCTCAGGCTGCCAAGCTGGCGCTGGAAGCGGCGGGCGTGAGCCGTATGGATCTGTGGGAAAGCACGGCCACAGTCTGTCCCTATAATCTCTATGAGCGCGTGCGCCGTGAGCTTGAAGCCTCAGGCGCCGTTATAGAAAACATAGACTACGGTGCGGACGTTACCATAGAGGCGTTCCTGCCAACGGGAAGCTCGGAGAGCGTCAATAAGAGCCTCGCGGATATCAGCGCGGGCGGCGTGGAGCTGCTGGTGCTGGGCGAGGAGTACCGTGCCGTTGAGGTCGGCAGGGAAGTGTAAAGTTGAGATAAACAAAATTTTTATAGCCCGAATAAAAAATGAAAGGTGGATAAGCTATGCTTACTAAACGTCAGAACCTTATTGAAACCATCAAGGGCGGCAAGCCCGACAGATTTGTAGACCAGTACGATCCCTTTGTGCTCATCATGGGCAATCCCTACATGAAGAAGAATTTCGGTGTCCGCACTGGCAACACCGTTGTAAATTCCTGGGGCGTAACCATTCAGTTCAAGGAAAACACCCCCGGCCCCTTCCCCGTGCACGATGAGGAACACAAGGTCGTCAAGGATATCACCAAGTGGCGCGAAGTAGTCCACGCTCCCAGCCTTGACTTTACCCCCGAAGAGTGGGCAGAGTTCCAACCTGAGGTTGACGCTATTGACCGCAGCGAGTATTTTGCAACCGCCATGGTAGCTCCCGGCGTTTTCGAGCAGCTCCACTACCTTATGGGTATGGACGACTGCCTTATTAACTTCTATCTTGAGCCCGAAGCAATGCATGAGCTTATCGACTACATAACCGAGTGGGAGCTGGAGTACGCCAAGGTCATCTGTGAGAATCAGCACCCCGACGCAATTCTCCACCACGACGACTGGGGCAGCCAGAAGTCCACCTTCCTTTCTCCCGAGATGTTCGAGGAGTTCATCGTTCCTGCCTACAAGAAGATTTACGGCTACTATAAGGAGCACGGCGTTGAGGTCATCGTTCACCATTCCGACTCCTACGCCGCAACCCTCGTTCCCTACATGATCGAGATGGGCATTGATATCTTCCAGGGCTGCCTGGATACCAACAATATCCCCGAGCTTATCGAGAAATACGGCGGACAGATCTCCTTCATGGGCGGCATCAACAACGGTGTTGTTGATACTCACGACTGGACCTCCGAAAAGGTCGGCGCATACGTTGAGAAGATGTGCCGTGACTGCGGAATCAAGTATTTCATTCCATGCTGCACCGCCGGCGGCCCCGGCAGCACTTATCCCGGTGTCTACGAGGAAGTATCCAAGCAGATCGACCGCATGAGCAAGGAAATGTATTGATTTCGAATAATGAAAAAGCCTGTTCTGCAGAACAGGCTTTTTGTTTGCTTAAGGCGAGTTGTGATATCCTTGTAGGGCGGCTTGTCCTCAAGCTGCCGCAAGGTAATTGTAATAGCCGCAAAACCGTCAAAACGAAAAAACTAAAGAATATGTCATTGCGAGGAGCGAAGCGACGTGGCAATCTCCGGAGTAGCAATAAGATAGGTATTTATTCGCTTGCGCGAATCCCCTCATCAGACGGCTTCGCCGCCAGCTTCCCCTCGGAGGGGGAAGCCTTGCCAACTGCCGAGCGTTACGCCCCCCCTACCATGTATGTGCGCATTGTCAAGCCCGTAAATACGGACAAGAAAACACCCCGAATGGCGAACCATTCGGGGTGTAAGTGTATTTATCAGTCGATAAATGCCTCGCGGCCAGCGTAGGTAGTGTGCAGGAGGTGGTGAGCCTTGTGAGAGTTGGGCTCGCCGAGGTAATCCTTGTACAGCTGCTGAACCTGAGTGTTGTTGTGGGACTGACGGAGAGTGTTGCGCTCGTCCTCGGAGTAGAGGGCAGCGGCTCTCTTGTCCTTGT
>CAYYLZ010000080.1:0-7994 GCA_964472725.1 uncultured Oscillospiraceae bacterium | reverse complement strand
GGGGAAGGCTTGCCTTGTTGCAACTGCTGACTATAGTTTTTTGACAGTCTCAAACACCACAGATTCCTGTGAATCTGTGGTGTTTTTCATATCAATGCTTCCTCTGTCTTATATCGCTGCCTACGAAGCTGAGCACGGTGTATTCCCCCTGAAGGCGGGAGGCTATCTGCACCGAGTAGCGGCGGCGGATATCTTCGATGCTGAGATTGGAATTTATAATTGTCTTCTTGCCCGTTCTCAGGCGGGTGTTCACCAAATCGTAAAGAGCACTTATGGTGAAGCTGGTGGTCATCTCGGTGCCAAGGTCATCGAGAATGAGCAGGTCGCAGTTCATATAGCGGTCAAGGTCGGCGCGCAGGGCGTCCATATCCGTATAGGCGCGGGAGAAACGCTCCTCCTCAAAGCGGGCGAAAACGTTCACCGCCGTGTCATAAACCACGGAAAAGCCGCTCTCGGACACCACCTTGGCAATGCAGGTGGAAAGAAAAGTCTTGCCCAGTCCGGGGCCGCCGGTCATGAAGAGATTTTCCATCTCTCTTCCGAAATAGCGGGCGTACTGCAAGCATATCTCATATATGGTTTCCATATTGTCGCGGGGGCTGGTACCGTCTTTGCCGGGTCGCGTATCGTAATAGTCAAGGTTAAAGGAGTCAAAAGTCTCCTCGCCCAGCTTCAAAAGCTGGGAAAGCTCAAGGCGCTGCTCCTCCTTGTACAGCTCCATAAGGCAGGAGCAGGGCTTGGTGCCGTAAAAACCCCGGTCGGCACATTTTTCGCAGCGGGGCTTCTCGTCAAGGCAGTCGGGGGCAAATCCCGCTTCGCTCATAAGCTCGGCACGCTCCGCCTGCAGATTGAGATTTTTAAGGGCGATATTGCGCAGAGACTCTTCGGGATTGGCGCTGCCGCTGTCCAGTGCCGCAAAAGCAGCCTCGGCAAAGGACTGGGCGATGGTGCGGTCTATCTGCGCAACTCGTGGCAGGCGGTCATACACCCGCCGGCGCAGTTTATCCAGCTCCCGCTCACTCTCTTTATTCAGTTCCTCCAGTCGGTCAAGTGCCCGACCGAGAAGTTTTCCGTCAAGTGCCACGCTTATTCACCTCTCTTTTTCAGCTTCTCAAGGTATTCTTTCATTCGTGCAAGCTCGGTGCCGCCGCTTTCGGGCTGCTCGCCCACGGCGCTTTCCTCTTCCGGCTTGCGGTCGCCGGCGCGAACCTCGTCCATGGTTTTAAGACCCTTCTGCGCCCAGCTTTTCAGTATGGAGTCCATGTACTTCCACACCAGGCGTCCGGTATTGAGAACCGTCTTGTCATATGCGGCGCTTATAAGTTCGTCGCTGAAGCCGGCCTCCGCCCATTCGGTGATGCAGCGCTCCTCCGTGGGTGAGGGGGAGCGATCCTGCAGGCCGAGAATGCGGCGAATTTCCGTCTTGCGCATTTTGGCGCGCTCGCTTGCCTTTATATGTTCGTTGGCGGCCTCGAGGCTGAACACGCCCCTGTCCGCCCATTTATATGCCTCGGAACGTATAGCGCGCATGGTGGGGCGCTTGCCCGCGCCGTATTTCTTCTCATGCTCCGCTACGCAGTGGGCGACCAGCAGCAGGATAACATCCGGAGGCAGGCCAAGATAATCATAGAAGCCCAGCAGTTCCATGAGGCCGCTTGAGGTGAGGATCGTACCCAGCACTGCCTGAACCTCGGTTACCAACGCGGCAAACTGGGGATCACTGTGAACGGCGTTCTTTGCGTCTTCACCGCTGTACTCCGGCAGATTGTCACCGGGCTTCACCAGCGGCACGGCAGTTTCCTTAGAAGGCTGTTCCTGTGTTCCGCCCTTTATAAGGCCCATGCTCTGCAGGCTGCGGGCAGCGGCGGCGGCCCGTCCGTTCATGTTAAGCTGTCTGTCTGCGGAGGTGATATTCAGCTTGCCGCCGTTTCTCAAAATGTATATGTAAAGCAGCGCGGCGTCGCCGTCGCCGGAAGCCAGCAGCTTATCCGCTGCCGCGTCACTTATGCTTATGGCTGCAGGCAGTACGTACTCTTCGTTACCCATTATCCGCGCTCCTTTCCTGTCGTTAATTGCCATAGAGGGGTATTAATTATATCAAACCCTCGAAATATTGGCAATAGCGGCGAGGAATAAAAACTTTAGAAATTTTTTCGGCGGCAGACGGCAATTAATCCTTTAATTCGTCACGATATTGTGGTATACTGTTAAAATAGTATCAGTGTGCCCATATTCCCGATGAAAGGAGCTGTCGTATGCCCGAAATACTTATCCCCGCTCCCAATCCCGAGGCAGTGCGTGCCGCCGTGCAGAACGGCGCCGACGCAGTATATGTGGCTCTCGGCAGCCTTGGTGAAAGGGCGCTTTCCGAAGCTATCAAATACTGCCGTATTCGCGGCGTCAAGGTATATTTCTCCCTGCCCGACGCAGTCCGTGATGTCGAGGCCGATGCGCTGCTGCAGAAGGCACGCCGTGCTGCCGAGCTTGGCGCGGCCGCCATAGAGACCGGCGATCTGGGTATGCTCCGCGCTCTGCGTCAGCTGCTGCCCTCCACTCCCATTCATCTGCGCATGGGCGCCGTGAACGCTGCGGGAATAGCTACGGCGGCATATCTTGGCGCAAGCCGTGTCACGCTTTCTCCCGACCTTACCCTTGAGGAAATAACCGAGCTTTGCAAAAGCGCGAGGATAGAGCTCGAGCTGCCCTGCCACGGCCCCGTCTGCTCCGCGGCGGGAATATGCCGCATGAGCGCTTTCACCGGCTCCGGCTGTGCCTGCTTCGGCGATTGCTCCATGAGCTGCCGCAGAGCCTACGGTACCGCAACCCGAAAAGGAGATTTTTACATAAGCCGCAAGGATATCTGCCTTGCTGACCATATGCCCGCGCTGTCCGGCCTAAAGCTTGCCGCTCTGCGGGTAATCGGCACAAGCCGCCGCCCCGAATATTCCGCGCTCACCGCAAAGGTATACTCCGCCGCCGCAAAGGGCGAAGCATTTGACCGGGCCGACCTTGACCTGCTGGAGGACGCATTCGCCCCCGAGGGCATGACCACCGGCTTCCTCCACGGCAAAAACGGCGAGGTATTTGGCAAACAGAGTGAGCGCCCCCGCTATCCTCAGACCATACTGGGCGACGTGCGGGAGGCATACATGAGCCGGGAGAGCGGACGCATACCCGTGCGTCTTTCCGGTCTTATCAGGCGCGGCACCCCGGTCATGATAGCCATCGAGGACGCCGAGGGGCACCGTGTCACCGTTGAGGGTGCGGTTCCCAAGGATGCCTTTGGCAGCGAAGAGACCGGTAATGCCCACCTCACCACTCACCTTTACAATCTTGTGGACTCCCCCTTCTACTGCACGGAAGCTGCAGCTTCCGTGGACAAGGGGCTTTACGTACCCCCCGCCCAAATTATCGCTCTGCGGCAGAAAGCCACGGAGAAGCTGGCTCAGCAGCGGGCGGCATTCCCTGTCCCCGCCGTTGCCGCCATGCCCGAAATGAGCCGCAAGCCCGAGCCTGTGTCCGCTCCCGACATAAACATCTACGTCCAGAAGGCTTCCCAGCTTTCCCGCGATCTGGCGGGGCTCAAGCCCGAGCTGCTCTATATTCCCATCACCGAGCTGCTGGCCACCCCCGGCGTTATAACCCCCTTCTGGGAGAACGGTGTTACTACCATCTGCGCCGTGCTGCCGCCGATGCTCCACGATAACGAGGACAGCCTGCTGCTGACTTATCTTGACGAGCTGAAAAAGCTGCAGGTGCAGGACGTTATGGTAAACGAGCTTGGACAGATATTCCCCATCGCCGCCCGCGGCTTCACCGTTCACGCCGGTCTTGGCCTTGCCGCCTACAATTCCCGCACCATGCTGTCGCTGAGAGATCTTCGCGTCGCCTCCGTGACCGCGCCGCCGGAGCTGAAGCTGGGCGAAATAGCCGTGCTTTCCAAGGCGCTGCCCACCGAGGCCGTCATATACGGCCGGGTGGCTCTCATGCACAGTGAGGCCGACATCGCCGCCGCTGCCGGAACGGAGCTTCTCCGTGACGGACGCAGCATCTATCCCATACTTCCCAAATACAACGGACGCTCCGCCGTCTATTCCTCCGATGCGCTCTTCCTTGCCAATCGCAAAAAGGATTACGAGCACATCGGCCTTTGGTGCGGCAGGTTGGATTTCACCACCGAAACCGCCGAGGAATGCGTACAAATTGCCCAGCGTTATCTGGGGCAGAACAAGTACACCCCCGCCAACGCCACCAAGGGACTTTATTACAGACACCCCTACCGAAAGGACAGATAATGTGAACAATCTTCCCCACATAGTTCTTGCTTCCAAATCGCCCCGCCGCCGTGAGCTGCTCACCATGCTGGGCGTTACCGATTTCGAAATAATCCCCGCTGCCTCCGAGGCGGAGTTCCCCGCCGACATACACCCCGGCGACGCGGCTATCGCCGTTGCGCTGGGCAAGGCGGAGGAGATAGCTCCCCGCGCCGGTGAAGGCTCCATTGTTCTCGCTGCCGACACCGTGGTTTCCCTTGATGGGCGAATTCTCGAAAAGCCCGCCGACGAGGGCGAGGCATTTGCCATGCTCTCCGCTCTTTCCGGACGCAGCCACACCGTCTACTCCGGCGTGGTGCTCATCATGGGCGGCAAAAAGCTCTGCCGCTACGAGGCCACCGACGTGCTTTTCCGTGCTCTCAGCGACGATGAGATACGCCGCTACATCGCAACCGGCGAGCCTATGGACAAAGCGGGTGCTTACGGCGCTCAGGGCGTCGCCTCCGTATTCATAGAGCGCATCGACGGCGACTTCTTCAACGTGGTGGGTCTGCCTCTTTGCACCCTCGGCAAAATGCTCGCCGAGCTTGGCTTAGAGATAATATAGCAAGCTCTGATTATGGTTCGCAGGTAACTTCAACGCCGGAGATTGCCACGTCGCTGCCGCTCCTCGCAATGACAAAAATGTGGTGCATGGCACAAGCGACACGCACATCACCAATAATTCTCAATTATCAATTATCAATTTCTCCGGGAGACAGATATGAAAGCTTTCTTCAAAAAATCCGGAATAACCGTCGGCTGCGTTCTCGCCGCCGTACTGATAATACTGCTCATCGCCTCCGCCTTCGGCGGCGGTATCCATTCCCTGCGGGGAATTTTCATGCCTCTTGACAAGCTGGTCAACGCCGGCATGGACAAGCTTGAGCAGGTCTACGCCTATATGTACAATTATGATAAGCTCGTTGCCGAAAACGCCGAGCTTCGCTCCCGCATTGCCGAAATGGAGCAGGAGGTGCGCCAATCCGTATCCTCCAACGAGGAAAACCAGCGTCTTAAGAAGCTGCTGGGTCTTGCCGAGGCCAACGATGACTATGTATTCGTTGACGCGGCGCTGGTATCCTGGTCGGCCTCCGGCTGGTCCTCCTCCTTCAGCATCAACAAGGGCAGCAAAGCCGGCATCGAAGTCGGCGACTGCGTTGTTACCGAGGACGGCTTCCTTATCGGACAGATAACCGAAGTCAGCCGGGGCAGCGCCACCGTTCAGACCATTCTCGACTCCGCCTCCGGCGTAGGCGCTCTCACCGACGAGGGCGTTACCGCCGTGGCTGAGGGCGATTTCAACCTCATGAGCGAGGGCAAGCTCCGCCTCACCTACATCGAGGACAGCTCCCGTGTTGTTTCCGGCGATAAGGTCATCACCTCCGGCAAGGGCGGAATATACCCCTCCGGTCTTGTTATAGGCACCGTTGAGAGTGTCAGCATCGACCCCTCCGGTCTTTCCGCCTCCGCCGTTGTGGAACCCGAGGCCGACATTGCCGCTGTCACCTATCTGTTTATCATCACCGATTATGAGCCGGAGGAATAAGCATGAACGCCAGGAAGTTTAAACGCGGCGTTCTGCGCGCCCTCATACTTCTCCTGCTGTACGTCCTGCAGACAGACGTTTTCACTCACCTGAGAATAGGCGGGATATGCCCCCTCGCCCTACCCCTTGCGGCGGTGGGCTTCGGCATATTCGACGGCGGTCTCAAAGGTGGTCTGTGGGGTCTTGTGGCAGGCATACTCTGCGACCTTTCCGTGGGCGGAAACTTCGCTTTCACCGTCCTGCTCACGCTGACAGGCTTTTTCAGCGGCTTCCTTTCCGAGTTCATACTGGCAAGAGGTTTCCCCTCTTTCCTGACGCTCTCCATAGCCGCGCTTTTGGTCTGCTCCCTCATGCAGGCCTTCCCCTCTGTGGCTTACATGGGCGTTTCTCTCGCCGACGGAGCTATAGGAGCACTTATTCAGACTGCATATTCTCTCATTTTCGTCCTGCCCGTCTACTGGGCCTCCCGTGGTATATCCCGACTTAAAGGACGCTGAGCCGAAAGGACCCCACTATGCGTAAAACCGTATCCTACGGAAGAGCCGCCGCAATGATAATCGTGCCGCTGCTGCTTTCCGTTATCGCCCTTTTCGGGCTTTACAATTTACAGGTGATACACGGCGACGAGTACTCTATCCAGTCCGTGAACACCATCGTATCCACACAGACGGTGCCCGCCTCGCGAGGCAGCATATTCGACCGCAACGGGCGAGTGCTGGTTTCAAACGGTCTTGGCTACAGCATCGGCATTGACCGCCAGCGCCTTGTTGCCGGCGGCGATCCCAACGGCGACCTGCTGACCCTTACAGCCATCTGCTCCGAGCTTGGATATTCCCACACCGACAGGTTCCCGGTTTCCGTCCTGCCGCCCTTTACCTATGCTTCCGACATGAGCCGGTTCCAGCGTGAATGGCTGGACGACTACATCGAGCATTTCGAGCTTGACCCCGAAATTTCCGCCACCGAGCTTATGACGTGGCTGCGTGAGCATTACTCCGTGCCCGAGGACTTTTCCGACGCCGACGCCCGCATTGCCGTGGGCATACGCTTCGAGCTGGAAGCCTGCACCCTTTTCGATTTCCCCGATTACATATTCGCTTCCGACGTTGATCTTGCGCTTATTTCCGCCGTGAAGGAATACGGTCTGCCCGGCGTTTCCGTCGAAACCACCTCCGTGCGTGAATACCACACCGACTACGCCGCCCACATTCTTGGCGTTATTGGCTCCATGGACGACAAGGAGTACGCTTACTACAAGGAGCTTGGCTATCCCATGAACGCCAAGGTGGGTCAGTACGGCGTGGAGCAGATATTCGAAGAGCAGCTCCACGGCACCGACGGCAAAATGCTGGTCACCCGCGCCGAAAACGGCACCGTTATCGATTCTGTCTACACTCAGGAGCCCAAGGCGGGCAACAATGTGACCATATCCCTCGATATTCTCTGCCAGCAGATAGTCGAGGAAGCCCTCGCCTCAACCATTGAGAACATCAACGCTGAGCGTGAAGAGGCCGAGAAAATAACCGGCGGCGCGGTGGTCGCAATAGAGGTCGGCACCGGTGACGTTATCGCCAGCGCCTCCTATCCCACCTTCGACATCGAAAGCTATTTCACCGACTACGCCGCGCTTTCCTCCGACCCCTCCGCCCCTCTTTACAACAGAGCCACCAAGGGTACCTACTCCCCCGGCTCCACCTTCAAGATGAACACCGCTATCGCCGGTCTGCAGACCGGCACCATTACCCCACACACTCAGATATACGACCGCGCCCTTTACGATAAGTACAGCGGCTATGAATACAAGTGCTGGACATACCCCGGCTCCCACGGCACCCTCAACGTCACCACCGCCATACAGAATTCCTGCAACTATTTCTTCTACTCCGTGGGCGTTGACACCGGCATAGACTCCATTTCCTATTACGCCAAACTCTTTGGATTGGGTCAGCCCACCGGCATTGAGATAGAGGAGAACACCGGCGTTCTCGCTTCCCGCGAGTACAAGGAAACCGTCGTTGGTGAAAGCTGGTATCCCGGCGACACCCTGCTGGCCTCCATCGGCCAGTCCTACAATCTGTTCACCCCCATGCAGCTTGCTTCCTACGCGGCTACCATCGCCTCCAACGGCACCC
>CAYYLZ010000079.1:0-8016 GCA_964472725.1 uncultured Oscillospiraceae bacterium | reverse complement strand
AAGAGATGGCGCCTGGTCGAGATAATCGAAAAAGCAAAGTAAGGAGGGGCCTCAATGATACAGCAGGAAACATACCTGAAGGTTGCCGATAACACCGGCGCCAAGGAAATCAAGTGCATTCGTGTGCTGGGTGGCTCCAAGAGAAAGTACGGAAATATCGGTGATGTTATCGTGGCATCTGTTCGTAAGGCAGCCCCCGGTGGCACCGTAAAGAAGGGCGACGTCGTTAAGGCTGTTATCGTCCGTTCCGCAAAGGGAGTCCGCCGTGCAGACGGAACCTACGTCCGTTTCGACGAGAACGCAGCTGTTCTCATCAAGGACGACAAGAACCCCAGAGGTACCAGAATTTTTGGACCTGTAGCCAGGGAGCTGCGTGACAAGGATTACATGAAGATCCTGTCCCTCGCCCCGGAAGTTATTTAAGGGGGAGGCAAATACAATGAACATTAGAAGAGACGATACCGTCATAGTTCTGTCCGGTAAGGACAAGGGTAAGGAAGGCAAGGTCCTTTCCGCCGATCCCAAAAACGGCAAGGTCATTGTTGAGGGCGTAAACGTTGCTCACAAGCATAAGAAGCCCAGAAGACAGGGCGAAGAGGGTGGCATCATCAAGATGGAGACCCCCATCTACGCCTGCAAGGTCATGCGTGTCTGCCCCAAGTGCAGCAAGCCCACTAAGGCAGCTTTCAAGTTCCTGGAGGATGGCTCCAAGGTTCGCGTCTGCAAGAAGTGCGGCGAGACCATATAAGGGAGGGTAAACGACAATGACAAGAATGAAGAAAAAGTATCTCGAAGAAGTCGCTCCTGCTCTTATGAAGAAGTTCGAGTACAAGAGCACCATGCAGATCCCCAGAATCGAGAAGATCGTTGTTAACGTAGGCTGCGGCGACGTTAAGGACAACGCAAAGGGTATGGAAGCTGTTGTAAACGAGATCTCCGCTATCACCGGTCAGCGCGCTGTTGTCACCAAGGCAAGAAAGTCCGTCGCTAACTTCAAGGTTAGAGAGGGCATGCCCGTTGGTGTTAAGGTAACCCTGCGTCACGATAAGATGTGGGAGTTCCTGGACAGACTGCTCAACATCGCTCTCCCCCGTGTTCGTGACTTCAGAGGCATCAATCCCAACTCCTTCGATGGCCGCGGCAACTACGCTCTCGGCATCAAGGAACAGCTGATCTTCCCTGAAATCGAGTACGATAAGATCGACAAGATCCGTGGTATGGACATCGTTGTCTGCACCACCGCTGAGACCGATGAGGAAGCAAGAGAACTGCTCAGACTCATGGGCGCTCCCTTCCAGTCTTAAGGAGGAAAACATCAATGGCTAAGAAATCTATGATTCTCAAGCAGCAGAGAACCCCCAAGTTTTCCTGCCGCCGTTACAACAGATGCAAGATCTGTGGTCGTCCTCACGCTTATCTGAGAGACTACGGTATCTGCCGTATCTGCTTCCGTGAGCTCGCTTACAAGGGCCAGCTTCCCGGTGTTAAGAAGGCTTCCTGGTAATTAACCGGAAACCACCCAATCAGTCAATAGGACGGCGAAAGGTCATTGGCAATTAGCTGAGGAAGCGCCGGGCAACCGGTGCTTCCCAAGACATTGGTTTTGATACCTCGCCGCCTGAACAGGCACAGCCTGTAACTCTAAACAAGGAGGATATATTAAAATGCAGATCACTGATCCTATTGCAGATATGCTTACCAGAATTCGTAACGCTAACTCTGCAAAGCACGACACTGTTGATATTCCCGCCTCCAACATGAAGAAGGCCATTGCCGGCATTCTCCAGGAAGAGGGCTATATCAAGAACTTCCAGATTATCGACGACGGTACCCAGGGCGTCATCAGAGTCGCTCTCAAGTACAACGCCGGTAAGGAATGCGTTATTTCCGGCCTCAAGAGAGTCAGCAAGCCCGGTCTGAGAATTTACGCTGGCGCTGACGAGCTCCCCAGAGTTCTCAAGGGCCTCGGTATCGCAATCATTTCCACTTCCAAGGGCATTATGACCGACAAGAAGGCTCGTGAAGCTCACGTCGGCGGCGAAGTCCTTGCGTTTGTATGGTAAGGGAGGTAACGAATTATGTCTAGAATTGGAAGAACCCCCATTACCATTCCTGCTGGTGTTGAGATCACCGTAGGCGAGGGCAACCTCGTTACCGTCAAGGGCCCCAAGGGTACCCTGACCAAGAATCTTCACACTGCTATGATCATCAAGGTTGAAGGCGGCGTTGCAACCGTCGAGAGACCCAACGACGAGAAGGAAAACCGTTCCCTGCACGGCCTCACCCGTACTCTCCTCGCCAACATGGTAGAGGGCGTAACCAACGGCTACAAGAAGGAGCTCGAGGTTAACGGTGTAGGTTACAGAGTTCAGAAGCAGGGCAATCAGCTGATCATGAACCTCGGTTTCTCTCATCAGGTAATCGTTGACGAGATCGACGGTATTACCATCGAGGCTCCTGATGCCAACAAGATTGTTATCAACGGTATAGATAAGCAGAAGGTCGGCCAGTTTGCTGCGGACGTTCGCAAAAAGAGACCCCCCGAGCCTTATAAGGGCAAGGGCATCAAGTATGCTGACGAAGTTATCCGCCGCAAGGAAGGCAAGACCGGTAAGTAAAGGGAGGTGTACCTAAATGATAAAGAGACCTGATACAAAGGCGCAGAGACTGAAGCGTCACAAGAGAGTAAGGGCGAAGATCTCCGGTACGCCCGAGAGACCCAGACTGAATGTATTCAGAAGCCTTAACCATATCTATGCTCAGATCATCGACGACGTAAACGGCAACACCCTCGTAGCCGCTTCCTCCGTCGAGAAGGACTTCGGCGCTACCGGCGGCAACTGCGAGGCTGCCAAGAAGGTTGGCCAGCTTGTTGCTGAGCGCGCAATTGCCAAGGGCATCGAAGAAGTGGTCTTTGACCGCGGCGGCTATGTCTATCACGGCCGCGTCCAGAGCCTGGCAGAGGGTGCCCGTGAGGGCGGCCTCAAGTTCTAAGGGGAAGGAGATAGATCATGGCTTACAATAACAACAGAAATCAGGATGCTGTTCAGTCCGAGTATATTGAAAAAGTCGTATCCCTCAACAGAGTCTCCAAGACCGTTAAGGGCGGCCGCATCATGAAGTTTTCCGCACTGGTAGTAGTTGGCGACGGCAAGGGCAAGGTCGGTTACGGCCTCGGCAAGGCTGCCGAAGTTTCCGAAGCTATCCGCAAGGGTATCGAGGATGCCAAGAAGAACCTCGTAACCATCGTTCTCGAGGGCACTACAATTCCTCACGAAATCACTGGCGCATTCGGCGCAGGCAGAGTTCTTCTCAAGCCCGCTCCCGAGGGTACCGGCGTTATCGCCGGCGGCGCTGTCCGTGCTGTAGTTGAGGCTGCCGGCATCAAGAACATCAGAACCAAGTGCCTGCGCAGCAACAACCCCAACAACGTTGTTGCCGCAACCATGCAGGGTCTCATGTCTCTGAGAAACATTGAGCAGGTTGCAAAGATCAGAGGCAAGGCCCCTGAAGAAATCAGATAAGGAGGGCTGAACATGGCAAACCTTAAAATAAAGCTCGTTAAGAGCCTTAATGGCAGACATGATAAGCATATCGCTACTGCCAACTCTCTCGGGTTGAGAAAGATAGGTAACGAAACCGTGCAGCCCGATAACGAACAGACCAGAGGCAAGATCGCCCAGATCGGCTATCTTGTTAAGGTAACTGAGGAATAAGGAGGGCGCCGAAATGAATCTGTACGAACTTAGTCCCGCTCCCGGCTCCGTCAAGGAAGCCAAGCGTAAGGGTAGAGGCGCCGGTACCGGCAACGGCAAGACTGCCGGCAGAGGCCACAAGGGTCAGAAGGCCCGCAGCGGCGGCGGCGTAAGAATTGGTTTTGAAGGTGGCCAGATGCCCCTCTCCAGACGTCTCCCCAAGAGAGGCTTTAACAACATTTTCGCAAAGCCCCTGGAAGCAGTTAATGTTTCCGTACTCGAAAGATTTGAAAACGGTGCTACCGTAGATGCTGTAGCTCTGCTCGAGGCCGGCATTCTTTCCAAGTGCACTTACGGCGTAAAAATCCTTGGCAACGGCGAGCTCACCAAGCAGCTCACTGTTAAGGCTGCTGCTTTCTCTGAGAGCGCAAAGGCCAAAATCGAGGCAGCAGGCGGAAAGACCGAGGTGGTTTAATGTTCCAGGTATTCAGAAACGCGTGGAAGATCGAGGAACTGAGAAAGAAGATCCTCTTCACTCTGTTCATGATTCTCCTTTACCGTATCGGTAACGCTGTTCCGGTTCCTTACATTGACACCGAGCTCCTCAAGAGCTACTTCCAGACTCTTCAGAACACCGTGCTGGGTCTGTACAACACGATGTCCGGTAACGCGTTCTCTACCGCTACCATCTTCGCGCTGTCCATCCAGCCCTATATCAACGCATCGATCATCATCAACCTGCTTTGCATCGCCATTCCTGCGCTGGAGCGTCTCCAGAAGGAAGGCGGCGAGGAAGGCAGAAAGAAGATCGCTTCCATTACCCGTTACTCCACCATCGCAATCGGCCTTATCCAGGGCTTTGCTTACTTCCTGCTCATCAAGAATAACGGCATCCTCGTTGAGGGCGCTACCGTTTGGCAGGGTATCGTAATCATCGCTTCCTTCTGCGCAGGTGCTTCCCTGCTCATGTGGATGGGCGAGCAGATCAGCGAGTTCGGTATCGGAAACGGTATCTCCATGATACTCTTTGCAAGCATTATTTCCAGACTGCCCAGCGGCGCCGCCAACCTGGTTACCAACGCCATTGCCGGCTCCCTGTCCTGGTTTGCATTTATTGCTATTATCATCGGCGTTGTTCTCATCGTCGTCTGCATCGTTTTCGTCACCAAGGCAGAGCGCAGAATACCCATTCAGTATTCCAAGCGCGTTGTCGGCAGAAAGCTTTACGGCGGCCAGAGCACTCATCTGCCCATGAAGGTAAATATGTCCGGCGTTATGCCCGTCATCTTTGCCCAGTCGATAGCTTCCCTGCCCGCTACCATCGCAGCATTCTTCAAGACTCCTGCTGAGGGGACTTTCTGGGCCGGTTTCCTGAACGCTATCGATCCCACCAGCGTACTTTACATGGTGGTTTACTTCCTGCTGATTATCGCATTCAGCTACTTCTATGCGACTATTCAGTTCAATCCCGTTGAGATTGCTAATAACCTGAAGAAGAACGGTGGCTTCATTCCCGGCTTCCGCGCCGGCAGACCCACCAGCGATTTCATCGCCAAGGTTCTTAACAGAATTACTCTCTTCGGTGCAATTTATCTTGGCATCGTTGCCGTACTCCCCATCGTCTTCTCCAGCGCAACCAACTTCACCGGTATCTACCTTGGTGGTACTTCCATCATCATTGCCGTTGGTGTTGCTCTTGAAATTGTTCAGAACCTGGAGACTCAGATGATGATGAGACACTACAAGGGCTTCCTTGAGTAATCAAAAAAGAGGTGGAAAGCTATGAAACTGATCATGCTTGGCCCTCCCGGTGCGGGCAAAGGAACTCAGGCCGCTAAGCTGAGCGTAAGCCTTAATCTGCCTACTCTCTCTACCGGTCACATTCTCAGAACCGCAATCAAGGAAGGACTTCCCGTAGGTCTTCAGGCAAAGGAGTATATGGATGCCGGCAAGCTCGTTCCCGATGAGATAGTCATCGGCGTAGTTAAGGATTTCCTTAGCAAGGACGAGTTCAAGACTGGTTATATACTCGATGGAGTTCCCAGAACTCTTGTGCAGGCGGAGATCCTCGAAAAGATGGGCGTTGAGCTGGATGCAGTTCTGTCCATTGAGATTTCCGACGCGGAGATAGAAAACCGGATGCAGGGGCGTCGTGTATGCAACAAGTGTGGCGCAAGCTACCATGTCGACGCCAATCCGCCCAAGGTTGAGAACATTTGTGACGAATGCGGTGAACAGCTCGTTATCCGTGATGATGACAAGCCTGAAACCGTAAGACAGCGTCTGGCTGTTTACCACGCCGAAACTGAGCCTATTATCGACTTCTACAAGGAGCGCGGTAAGATTCTGGCCATCGACGGCACCGCAAGTGTTGATGAAACCACCGAAAAGGTCATGAAGGCCCTGGAGATGATTAAGTGATTTCACTTAAAACCGCCAACGACGTCGAGTTGATGCGAAAGGCCGGCAAAATTACCGCGGCAGCCCGTGCTCTTGCAGGGGAAATGGTTAAGCCCGGAGTTTCGACAAAGGCGATCGACAGAGCTGTTCGCGACTTCATTGTGAGTCAAGGCGCAAAGCCTTCGTTCCTGAACTATAACGGCTACCCGGGAAGCGCCTGTATTTCCATAAACAATCAGGTTATACACGGCATTCCCGGCAGCCGCCGGATAAAGGACGGAGACATCGTAAGCGTAGACGTAGGAGCATATATTGGCGGTTTCCACGGCGACTGCGCAGCGACTTTTATCGCAGGTGAAGTTAGCGACGAAGTGAAAAAACTCATCGAGGTAACCCGACAGAGCTTTTTCGAAGGAATAAAATTCGCCCGCGCGGGCTACAGAGTAGGGGATATATCTCATGCCATTCAGGCATACGTGGAATCTCACGGCTTCTCTATAGTTCGTGAATTTGTGGGACACGGCGTGGGCTCAAAGCTCCATGAGGAGCCTGAAGTTCCCAACTACGGCACGGCCGGTCACGGGCCGCGCCTGGTCCCGGGGATGACCCTTGCGGTAGAACCTATGGTCAACATGGGTACCGCGGCGGTCAAGGTTCTCAGCGATGGATGGACTGTGGAAACAGTGGACGGGAAACCCTCCGCTCACTATGAAAACACCATTCTCATCACTAAGGACGAACCGGAAATTCTCACGCCGATAGACGGAGACGGTTTCTATGGCATATAAGCCAAACGGAATGGCCGTATCTCTGGCCGGGCGAGATAAAGGAGATATCTTCTTCGTTCTTGAAAGGACGGAAAAGACAGTACTCCTGGCGGATGGAAAGCGCAGAACGCTGGAGCATCCGAAGCGCAAAAACCTTCGTCATGTAAAATTCCTGCCGGACGGCGATTTTGCGGCGGTCAGCGGGAAAATCAGCGACCGACCCGTGAACGCCGAATTAAGGCGAGCAATGGCTGAATATAAAGCCACTGCCAACAAATAATCCAGGGAGGGACGTAATCTTGGCAAAGTCCGACGCTATCGAACTTGAGGGTACTGTGGTTGAATCCCTGCCCAACACTATGTTCACCGTCGATATCGGAAACGGCCACACGATTCTGGCCACGATTTCCGGTAAGCTCAGAATGAACTTCATAAGAATTCTGCCCGGCGATAAGGTGACAGTACAGATGTCTCCCTACGATCTGACTCGCGGCAGAATCACATGGAGAAGTAAATAACATTTTAATTAAAACTTCTAAGGAGGGTTTCTGAAATGAAAGTAAGACCTTCAGTAAAGCCCATGTGCGAGAAGTGCAAGATAATCAAGCGCAAGGGCAAAGTAATGGTAATTTGCGAAAATCCCAAGCACAAGCAGAAGCAGGGCTGATCCCTGAGTATCTAACGAAAGGATTGATTGATTAATATGGCACGTATTGCCGGCGTTGACCTGCCCAAAGAAAAGCGGATCGAAATCGGTCTGACTTACGTTTACGGCATTGGCAGAAAGAGCGCTTCTGATATCCTCAAGGCTACAGGTATTAACCCCGACACCAGAGTTAAGGACCTCACTGAGGAAGACGAAGCAAAGCTTCGTGACTGCATTGATAAGAACTACGTCGTAGAAGGCGACCTGAGAAGAGCCGTCGCTCTCGACATTAAGAGACTCACCGAGATTGGCAGCTACCGCGGTCTCCGCCACAGAAAGGGCCTTCCCGTTCGTGGCCAGCGCAGCAAGACCAACGCTCGTACTCGCAAGGGTCCCAAGAGAACCATTGCAAATAAGAAGAAGTAAGGGAGGGATATGTAATGGCAGCTAAGAACAATAAGCAGCAGCGCGTTAGAGGTAAGCGCCGCGAGCGTAAGAATATTGAAAA